>JBFHXQ010000089.1:0-9638 GCA_041598895.1 Woeseiaceae bacterium
CAGGGCATCGCGGCTGACGCTAAGCTGAAAACGCGCCCCGTCGGCCATGGGCAGGTACGTTGCCGTCCCGTAATAGGCGTCGACACCGGGCAGGAACGCCGGAAACCGGCGTGCGACCTGCCACAGGTCGAGGGGCCTGCCATCGACGAGACCGTGAACCGTGCGGGCGTCGCTCCGTTCGCGATCGATTTCCGAATAGCGGCCGCTCAGTCGCTCCAGCTGATACACCGGATCGAGTCCGAGAATCGTCGCCGGCGGTTTCCATGTGATGATCCGGGCATCGAGCTGCCACTCGTTGCCCGCGAGCGTGAAGATGCGATCGAGCCGGCCGTCGATCATGAGGCGTGCGGAGTATTCGTCGGGGCCCGATTTCGAGAATTCGATGACGGCGACGTCCTGTTCGCCGGTCAGCCGTTCATAACCCAGATAACTCCACAAGAGCAGCACACCGGCCGTTGCAGCGGCGGCCGTACTCGCACCGCCGGCGAACGATCCGGTGGCCCGGAGCAGCCGACCGCGGCGCGTGTTCCGCAACATCGCAGCGAAGAACAGCAGGGCTAGCAGCGCGAAGACGGCGCTGGCGGCGGCAAGCAGGTTCATAATCAGGGCTCAGGCGTCGAGACGCTTGTATTTTATCCGATGTGGATTGTCGGCGTCCGCGCCCAGACGGCGTCGCCGATCTGCCTCGTAGTCCCCATAGTTGCCGGCAAACCAGACCACTTCGCTGTTTCCCTCGAACGCCAGGATGTGGGTAGCGATGCGATCCAGAAACCAGCGGTCGTGCGAGATCACGACGACAGAGCCGGGAAACTCGAGCAGCGCTATCTCGAGCGCGCGCAGTGTCTCCACGTCCAGATCGTTCGTCGGTTCATCGAGCAGCAGCAGATTGCCGCCCGAGCGCAGCATTTTGGCAAGGTGGACCCGATTGCGTTCGCCGCCTGACAGCACGCCAATCTTCTTCTGCTGGTCCGATCCGCGAAAGTTGAAACGACCGACATAGGCGCGTGACGGCGTCTCGTAGCTGCCGACGCGGATCATGTCCTGCCCGTCGGCTATTTCTTCCCACACGGTCCTGCTGTCATCGAGACAGTCGCGGGACTGGTCGACGCTCGCAAGCTGCACGGTGTCGCCGAGTCGAATCGTCCCGGAATCCGGCTCCTCCGTGCCGGCAATCATGCGGAACAGCGTCGTTTTGCCGGCGCCGTTCGGCCCGATCACGCCGACGATGCCGCCAGGCGGCAGCTGAAAACTCAAACCATCGATCAGCAGCCGGTCGCCGAAGCCCTTGCGAAGGTCGTCCACCTCGACGACGACATCGCCGAGTCGCGGCCCGGGTGGAATGTAGATCTCGTTGGTTTCATTACGCGCCTGGTAGGACGGCGACGACAGCTCCTCGAACTGGCGCAGGCGAGCCTTCGATTTTGCCTGGCGGCCCTTCGGATTCGAGCGTACCCACTCCAGCTCGGACTGCATCGCCTTCTGGCGCGCTCTTTCGCTCGCCTCTTCATTGGCAAGGCGCTGTTCCTTTTGCTCCAGCCAGGAGGAGTAGTTGCCTTTCCAGGGAATGCCGTGGCCGCGATCGAGCTCCAGGATCCAGCCGGCAACGTTGTCGAGGAAATAGCGATCGTGCGTTACCGCGACGACCGTGCCCGGGTATTCGTCGAGATACCGTTCCAGCCAGGCGACCGACTCGGCGTCCAGATGATTCGTAGGCTCGTCAAGCAGCAGCATGTCCGGCTGCGACAGCAGCAAGCGGCACAGCGCAACACGTCGCTTCTCGCCCCCCGAAAGCTGAGTGACGTCGGCCTCCCAGGGCGGCAGCCTCAGCGCGTCGGCCGCGACATCGAGCCGTCGATCGAGCTCCCAGGCGCCGGCAGCCTCGATCGCATCCTGCAACTTGCCCTGTTCCTCGAGCAGCGCGTTCATCTCGTCGTCACTCATCGGTTCGCCGAACTGCAGGCTGATCTCGTTGAAACGGTCGACGAGCGCTTTGGTTTCAGCCACCCCTTCCTCGACGTTGCCGCGCACGTCTTTGTCCGGGTTCAGCTCGGGTTCCTGCGACAGGTAGCCGACCTTGATGCCCGGTTGAGGACGCGCTTCCCCGTCGATTTCGGTATCCAGTCCGGCCATGATGCGGAGCACCGTGGACTTGCCGGCGCCGTTCAGGCCGAGCACGCCGATTTTGGCGCCGGGCAGGAACGACAGGGAGATATCGCGAATGATGAAGCGCTTCGGCGGGACCACCTTGGCCACGCGGTTCATCGTATAAATGTACTGCGCCATGGACGAGTTGCGGTTATAACGGAGCGCGCATTATCCGGTATGCTGCAGCGATAGCAAACCGCAGCCAGGCAGGGGTCAGGACGTTCTGAACGATGGTATCGACTGTGCGTGTCTACAAGGGCGAGGAGCTTGCTAAATACGGATTCGGCGATCCGCATCCGTTCGGGCCGGATCGCCATGATGTCTTTCACGATGAACTCGCACAGACGCTGCCGAATGGCGGCGTGGAGATTACGCCGCCGCGGCAGGCCAGCGTCGATCAGCTGCTGTTGTTCCACACCCCCGAATACGTCGACCGCGTGTCCAGACTGTCGTCGGAGGGCAGGGGCTTTCTCGACGAAGGTGACACGCCGGCAGTACCCGGCATTTTCGAAGCGGCGCTGACCGTCGTCGGCTGCACACTCGATGCGGTCGACGCGGTGATGGCCGAACCCGGGACGCGCGCCTTCGTGCCGATTGCGGGTCTGCATCATGCCGGCCGGAGTCACGCTGCCGGGTTTTGCGTGTTCAACGATTGCGGAGTCGCCGCGGAGCACCTGCGTCGAAACCATGGCCTGGAGCGGATCGCGTACGTCGACATCGATGCCCATCATGGCGATGGTATGTTCTACGCGTTCGAGGATGATCCGGGGCTGCTGTTCGCGGACATTCATGAGGATGGGCGGTACCTGTACCCGGGCACGGGCGCCGCAGAGGAGACGGGCCGGGGCGCGGCCGTGGGAACGAAGCTCAATCTGCCAATGCCGCCAGGTGCCGACGATGCGGCATTTGCATCCGCCTGGCGGCGCGTGGAGGCTTATCTGGACGCTGCCCGGCCCGAGTTCATCCTGTTTCAGTGTGGCGCCGACAGCCTGGCCGGAGATCCGATCACGCACCTTCGATATTCGGAACAGGCCCACGCCGATGCGGCCGCGGCGCTGTGCCGGCTCGCGGACAGACATTGCGACGGCCGCATCGTGGGCACCGGCGGCGGCGGCTACAATCGCCGGAACCTTGCCCGGGCCTGGACGCGCGTCGTACAGGCCTTCGCATCGGGCAGCTGACCGCGATCTTCCCGCAGCGCCCGGCAGCAGGTCAGTGCAGCCTGCGAGGTGTTTTGACACGCTTTCTTGTACTATCGCGTCCCTTCCCCGGGACCGCTACGGAGTTTGACCCCGATGTTTGATACGACCTCCACGATCGATGACTTCGACCCCGACGTCGCGAAGGCGATAGCGCTCGAAGAGCGACGCCAGGAAGAGCATATCGAGCTGATCGCATCGGAGAATTATGCGAGCCCCCGGGTGATGGCGGCGCAGGGTACGGTTTTGACGAACAAGTACGCCGAAGGCTATCCCGGCAAACGCTATTACGGCGGCTGCGAGTATGTGGATGACGTCGAAACGCTCGCGATCGAGCGCGCGAAGACACTCTTCGCTGCCGATTACGCGAACGTGCAGCCGCACTCCGGGTCACAGGCGAACGCGGCGGCCTACATGGCGCTGCTCGCGCCGGGAGATACGGTCCTCGGCATGAGCCTGGCCGACGGCGGCCACCTGACCCACGGCGCGAAGGTCAACTTCTCGGGCAGGCTGTACAACGCGGTCCAGTACGGCCTGAACTCGGACACCGGCGAAATCGATTACGACGCGGTTGCCGCGCTCACCGCCGAGCACGCACCGAAAATGCTGGTCGCCGGGTTCTCGGCGTATTCGCGCGTCGTCGACTGGCAGCGGTTCCGCGAAATCGCGGATACGGTCGGCGCCTACCTGCTGGTCGACATGGCGCACGTGGCGGGTCTGGTCGCGACCGGTCATTATCCGAGCCCGATTCCGGTTGCGGACGTCGTCACGACCACAACGCACAAGACCCTCCGCGGACCTCGCGGCGGAATGATTCTGGCGCGCCGTAATGACGAGCTGACGAAAAAATTCAATTCCCTCGTTTTCCCCGGCACGCAGGGCGGGCCGCTGATGCACGTCATCGCCGCGAAAGCCGTGGCGCTGAAAGAGGCGATGGATCCGTCGTTCAGGGACTACCAGAGACGGGTGTGCGCGAATGCCAGGGTCATGGCCGAGACGCTGGCGGCCCGCGGATACCCGATCGTATCGGGTGGCACGGACAATCATCTGATGCTGGTCAGCCTCATCGACAAGGGCATCACTGGCAAGGATGCCGACGCCGCGCTCGGCCGGGCAAACATCACCGCGAACAAGAATGCCGTGCCCAACGATCCGCAGTCGCCTTTCGTCACAAGCGGTCTTCGCCTCGGGACGCCGGCGATCACGACCCGGGGCTTCGGTATGGAGGAGACCCGTGAGCTAAGCGGGTGGATAGCCGATATACTCGATGACATCGAAGACGAAGCCGCTATTGAACGCGTGCGCGGGCAGGTTCTCGAGCTCTGCAAGCGCTACCCTGTTTATGCGTAGAACCGGTTATCAATGCATTGCCCGTTTTGCAGTCACGACGAAACCAAAGTAATCGACTCGCGCCTGGCCGGTGAGGGCCGGCAAATTCGCCGCCGCCGGCAGTGCCTCGACCGCAACGAGCGCTTCACGACGTTCGAGTCGGCCGAGCTCGTGATGCCCCGGCTGATCAAGAACGACGACAGCCGCCAGCCATTCGATGAAAGCAAGCTTCGCTACAGCATGTTGCGCGCTCTGGAAAAACGCCCGGTCGCGAGCGACGAGGTGGAACAGGCCATCGGGCGGCTCGTCCATAGGTTACGCACCATGGGTGAGCGCGAGGTTCCCTCCCGACTTGTCGGCGAACTGGTAATGGAAGAGCTGCGCGGCCTCGACGAGGTCGCTTATGTGCGCTTCGCATCCGTGTACCGACGGTTTCAGGACATCACGGAATTCGAGGAGGAGATCAGGCGGCTGCAGCGCATTTCCGAAGCGGCTGCGAGCCGCGAGCAGATGTCCCTGCTCCCCGAGCTGTTCGATCAGAAGAAATAGGCGCCGGAGGGCTCGGGACCGTGTCGGATTTTTCGCAGACTGATGCCGTGTTCATGGCTCGCGCAGTGCAGCTCGCGCGACGTGGCCAGTACAGCGCGCATCCGAATCCGATGGTGGGCTGCGTCATCGCAAAGAACGGCAGGATCGTTGGCGAAGGGTGGCATGAGCGCTACGGCAGCGCCCACGCGGAGGTCAACGCCCTTATAGCCGCCAGAGGCGATGCGAAAGGTGCCACGGCGTACGTCACGCTGGAGCCCTGTTCCCATCACGGCAAAACTCCGCCCTGCGTCGAAGCGCTGATCGAGGCACGCGTCGCCGAGGTCATCGTGGCCGTCGAGGATCCGTTTCCGAAGGTTGGTGGCCGCGGGCTCAGGCTGCTCGGAGACGCCGGAATCCGCGTGCGAACCGGGCTGCTCGAGAGCGCTGTCGAGGCCGAGCTCGTCGGCTATCTTTCGCGCGTACGGCGCGGCCGTCCGCACGTGCGGCTCAAGCTCGGGGCCAGCCTCGACGGGCGCATCGCGATGGCAGACGGACCAAGCCAGTGGATAACCGGGCCGGAAGCGCGCGCAGACGTGCAGCGCCTGCGCGCCCGTTCGGGTGCCGTGATGACCGGCATCGGCACCGTGCTTGCGGACGACCCGTCGCTGACGGTTCGCGATGCGGCGATCGACATCCAGGGCCGGCAGCCGAGACGGGTCGTGCTCGACAGTCGCCTGCGCATGCCGCTCTCGGCACGGATGCTGGCGCTGCCCGGGGAGACGCTGATTTTTTGCAGCAACGACGGTGGGCGTGAGTCCCTCGAAGCAGTTGGCGCCCGAGTCGTGCGCGTGCGCGAGGCTTTCGGCGCGGTGGATCTGGTCGCCGTGCTGGACGAGCTGGGTCGGCAACCGGTGAACGAGCTGCTGGTCGAAGCCGGCGCGGGGCTCGCCGGACGCCTGCTTGCCGCGAAGCTGGTCGATGAGCTTGTGATTTACCAGGCGCCTCATATCATGGGATCGGAAACGAAAGGTATGTTCGAGACGCCGGAGTGGACGCGACTGCGCGACCGGCAGCAGCTCCGCATTACGGACGTTCGACGTATCGGGCCGGACACGCGCGTGACAGCGACGCTGATTGAGTGACGACTGATGTTCACGGGACTGATTACAGCAACGGGAGCGGTGACCGCCGTCGAGCAGCGGGGCGGCGATGTCCGGCTCACCGTCGAGGCGCCGGATCTTCACGTGGATGCCCTTCGCGCAGGCGATAGCATTGCTGTCAACGGCGTATGCCTGACCGCAACGTCTCTGCATTTGCGGGGATTCGCGGCCGACGTTTCGGGCGAGACGCTTGCCGTAACGACGTTGGGCGCGCTGGCCCCCGGCGCGAGGGTCAATCTCGAGCCCGCGCTCGCGATCGGCGACCGTCTGGGTGGCCACTTCGTGAGCGGCCACGTCGATTGCGTCGGCACCGTGGTCGCGCTGCGAAGTGCAGCGCGATCGCTCGAAGTCTCGATCGAGCTGCCGCGCGAATTCGCCCGCTTCGTGGCTAAAAAGGGATCGATCTGCGTCGACGGAGTGAGCCTTACCATCAACGCGGTATCGGACAACGGATTCACGGTAAATATCATTCCATACACGGCTGATGCTACGATCATCGGAAGCTACGCGACCGGCAGCGCGGTCAATATCGAGGTCGACCTGCTTGCGCGGTATATCGAACGGCTATTCGCGGCGGACGACGACGGTATGTCCATCGCATTCCTCAGGGCGCACGGCTATGCCTGATAAAACGAGAGTTCATCCCAGCGTACTCGAGACGACGTTCAGCGGTATCGACGACATCATTGCCGACATCAGAGACGGCAAGATGGTCATCATGGCCGACGATGAAAATCGTGAAAACGAGGGTGACCTGGTGATGGCCGCGGCGAAGGTTCGTCCCGAACACATTAATTACATGGCGACCCACGGACGCGGTCTGATCTGCCTGACGCTGACTCGCGAACGCTGCGCGCAGCTGCGCTTGCCGCTGATGGTGATGGACACCGACGAGCGTCATTCGACCAATTTCACCGTCTCCATCGAAGCCGCCGAAGGGATCACGACCGGGATTTCGGCGCACGATCGCGCGATGACCGTGCAGGCGGCTGTCGCGCCGGATGCGCGCCCGGAGCACCTGAGCCAGCCGGGTCATGTCTTTCCCGTCATGGCGCAGCCGGGGGGCGTACTGACGCGGGCCGGTCACACCGAAGCCGGCTGTGATCTGGCGCGACTCGCCGGCCTGGAGCCGGCCGCGGTCATCGTCGAGATTCTGAAGGAAGACGGCAGCATGGCCCGGCGGCCGGATCTCGAAAAGTTCGCACGCGCACACGGCGTACGAATGGGCACCATCGCAGACCTGATTCGCTACCGATTGGAGAAAGAACGTTACGTCGAGCGAATCGCGAAAAAGCCGGTCACGACGGCGCACGGTGATTTCACGATGTTTTGCTACGACGACCATGTAAATCGTGCCGTACACGTTGCGCTCGTCAAAGGGGACCTGGCGACCGCCGACAACCCACTCGTGCGGGTACACCTGCAGGATACGCTCGGCGACGTTATGCGCGTGCAAAGCCGGGCACTCGGCTGGCCACTCGATAGCGCCATGAAGCGTATTGCGCAGGAAGACACCGGCGTCATAGTCCTGCTCCGCGAGAAGGAATCGTCGCGCGACTTTATCGACGCGGTCGAGCACCTCGACTGCGCCTCGGACGAGGTACGCCGGCGCCGCCGCGGCGAATCCGTGCTCAGGACCTACGGCGTCGGCGCGCAAATACTGCGCGACCTCGGACTCAGCAGGATCCGTGTATTATCAGCGCCGAAGCACATGTACGCGATTTCCGGTTTCGACCTCGAAATCACGGAATACGTGGACAGTTAGCGGCGCAGGCAAGACCGGACCATGGACAGGATCAAGACCACCGAGGGCGACCTGATCGTTCGCGATGCGCGTTTCACCGTCGTTGCGTCGCGATTCAACGACTACATCGTCGATTCGCTATTGACGGCAGCGGTTCGCTGCCTGCTTGCGCACGGCGCTGCCGAGGCCGATATCGAAGTCGTGCGCGTGCCCGGTGCCTACGAGATGCCCCTTGCGGTCGAAAAAATCGCCGCCTCGCGGCGCGCCGACGGCATCATTGCGCTGGGCGCAGTCATTCGCGGTGCGACGCCACACTTCGATTATGTGGCTGGTGAGTGCGTAAGCGGAATTTCGGCCGCGGCGCGCAAGCACGGCGTCCCGGTGGGCTTCGGCGTGCTCACCGTCGACACGATCGAGCAGGCGATCGAGCGCGCCGGGACGAAGGCCGGCAACAAGGGTGAAGAGGCAGCGCTCGCGGTAATCGAGATGGTCAACCTCTTGAGGCGTCTGGACTAGGCGCGACGGCAAAATGCTGCGCGCACATGCGTTCGGATAACGACCCAGCCACGCGGGAACAATAATGTCCTCAAGCGACACGACAGGCGCGCGCACCCGTGCGCGCGAGCTGATGCTGCAGGCGCTGTATCAGAAACAGCTTGCCGGACACAGCGTAAGCGAGCTCGTCGCCCAGTTTCGCGACGATCCGGCGTACCAGCGGATCGACCGCGCGTACTTCGACGAGGTATTTCCCGCCGTGTGCGAATCGCAGGCAGAGCTGCTAGAAAAGATTGCCGCGGTGATCGATCGACCGCTCGCGCAGCTTGATCCGGTGGAAGTGGCGGTGCTGCTCATCGGTGTCTACGAACTCGACCATCGCAGCGACGTGCCGTATCGCGTCGTTATCAACGAGTGCGTCAATCTGGCAAAACGGTTCGGGGCAACAGACGGACATAGGTACATCAATGCCTGTCTAGATGTCGCGGCACGTAATTTACGACCGGCCGAATCGGGCGGCTCAGGGCATGGATGAGTTCGAGCTGATCCGGCGATATTTCGCGTGCCTGCCGACCGCCCCGGATGTCCGGGTCGGCATCGGAGACGATGGTGCGGTGCTGCGGCCGACACCCGGGCGCGACCTTGTCACCGTCGTCGATACGCTAGTCCAAGGCGTCCACTTTACTCCGGACATCGACGCCGCAGACCTGGGATTTCGGGCGGTTGCCGTCAACCTCTCCGATATCGCGGCAATGGGCGCCCGCCCGCGCTGGATGTTGCTTGCACTGACGCTGCCGGCGGCGGAGGCCACCTGGCTCGAGCGTTTCGCCGCGGGCCTTCAGGCGGCGGCGAGCGCGCACGATGTCGTACTGGTCGGCGGCGACACGACGCGCGGCGACATCGTCGTCGTCAGCGTCCAGATCGTTGGGGATGTCGCTCCGGATGCGGTCATGATGCGGTCGGGCGCGCGGCCGGGCGATCGCATCTTCGTGACGGGAACGGTCGGTGATGCGGCCGCCGGGCTTACGCTGTTGGCCG
>JBFHXQ010000090.1:0-9593 GCA_041598895.1 Woeseiaceae bacterium
GCCAGCGCGGCGATGACGAGATTGATGATCAGTGCTGCAGCAATGACGCCGCCGATGCGCCAGTCGCCGAACCACAGAAACGTGAACAGGGCGACAACGACGGCCCAGCTTGCACCGTTGAGCAATCCGACAAGAAGTTCCTTCCGGAAAATGCGGCCGGCATTCGTTCGGTCGATCTGGCCGAGCGCGATCGCCCGTGTGATTATCGTGAGCGACTGGCTCCCTGCAACGCCGCCCATGCTTGGGACCACGGGCATAAGCACTGCGAGCAGCACGATCTTGTCGACAGTTGTTTGAAAAAGATCGACGACTGCTGCTGCCAGAAATGCCGTGCCGAGATTTATACCGAGCCAGAGCGCTCGTCGGGTTGCGCTCTTGATTACAGGCGCAAACATGTCGTCTTCTTCGTCCAGTCCGGCGGCGCTCATGAACGAATGCTCGGCCTCGTCACGAATCACGTCGACGACATCGTCGACAGTAACTCGGCCGACAACACGGTAGTCGTCATCGACGACAGGTGCGGACAACAAATCGCGATGCTCGAATTCCCAGACGACCTGTGTCGACGGAGTATGCGCAGGGATCGGCATCACGTCGGTGGACATCACATCCGAAACGAGGTCATCCGGATCGCGCGTTAACAGGCGCGACAGAATCAGGGATCCTACGTAGGCATTGTGACGATCAACGACGTAGATCGAGTCGGTGCCATCCGGTATGTCGCCTCGGGCGCGTAGGTATCTCGCGACAACCTCGAGCGTGACGTCCGGTCTCACCGTCACGATGTCGACATTCATCAGCCCGCCCGCACTATCCTCATCGTAGGCAAGTACCTGGCGCAAACGTTCTTCGTCTTGCTTGTCGAGCGACTGCAGGACCTGTTGCGTAATTGCTTCCGGAAGGTCGGCAAGCAGGTCGGCCAGATCATCGACTTCCATGCTCGCGGTTGCGGCGATCAGCTCCTCGGTCTGCATAATTTCGATCAGACCATCGCGAACCTCCTCGGCGACTTCGACGAGAACGTCGCCCTCGTCGACCGGATCGACCATTTCCCACAGTACCGCTCGCTCATGGGGTGGCACGGATTCCAGCAGGCGTGCAATTTCCGCCGGATGCAGGCTGCGAATCATAATGCGTGCCGACCGCATGCGGCCGCTGTCCAGCCGCTCGCGCAGGAGTTGCAGGTTCGCCTGTTGATGCTCTCGTGCTTCCATGGGAACGACGCCGGGTTTCGATTTATTGGCCCGCTCTCGCGCAGCATTCGCGCGGGCTTGGCTCGCAGTACGAGGCTGTCAAAACGTTCGGCGGAGTGTAACCGGCTTGCAGCAGCGGCGCATTACCGGTGACGTCAGGTATTCAGAGGCAAAATGCCTAGCTCGTTATGGCGCGTCAGCACCGGGTCGTGCATGGTGCGTAGCGTAGCTGCCAGCCTCTCTGTCATGTAGACCGAGCGGTGCTGACCGCCTGTGCAGCCGAGCGCTACTGTCAGATACCCTCGATTGCGGTCGTTGTATTCGGGAATCCAGCGCTGCAGGAATGCCAGGATATCCTCGTACATTGCGACGAATGCGGGCTGGTCATCGAGAAAACCTGCAACCGCCGCGTCAAGGCCGGTCAGGTTTCGCAGCTCCACCGTCCAGTACGGATTCGGCAGGCATCGCAAATCGAATACGAAATCGGCGTCTGCCGGTATGCCGCTTTTGAACCCGAATGATTCGATGAGAACGGATAATACGCCCGTCTCATGACGATCGATCCGTTCGCGAATCGTGTCGGCAAGCTCGTAAACACTGGTTCGCGACGTGTCGATTACCAGATCAGCGCAGTTGATCACCTCGGCGAGGATCTCACGTTCACGCGCAATTGCACCGCGCAGGGCTGTACTGCGATCGGCCAGCGGATGACGGCGACGCGTTTCGCTGAATCGTTTTAGCAGCACTTCGTCGCTCGCCTGCAAAAAAAGGACTTCCGTCTGCACGCCCTGATCCTGCAGTTCGCGAATCAATACTGGCAACGACTCGAGGTCCTCGGACCTGTTGCGGGCGTCGATGCCTACTGCGAGTAATTGAGTTGGTTCATGAGCATTGGAGGTGACTTCTGCAACGACCGGCTTGAGCAGTGCCGCCGGCATGTGGTCGATGCAGTAATAGCCGAGATCCTCGAGCACGTGCAGCGCCACGGTTTTTCCGGATCCGGACAGCCCGCTGACAATGATTAGACGCTTTTGCTCGGACACAGGAAGCTATTGCCAGTGCGTTTCGCGGACTCAGGAAACTTCTTCGTCGGAAGTCGCTTCGCCGTCGCTTTTTGGCTGCCGGTCGAGCAGGGCATTGTAAAGCTCCCTGCTGGTATTCGCGGCACGCAGGCGATCACGCACAGCGCCGTCACTCAGCAATTCCGCAATCATCGATACGTCGGCTTGGTGATTTTCGTCGACTTCTGCCGGGACCATCAGGCCGAAGACCAGATCAACCGGCTCATCGTCCGGGGCGTCGAAATCGACCGGGTCGCTGAGCTTGATCAGCGCCGCGGTGGTCTCTTCCAAGGCATCGACGCGGCAGTGGGGAAACGCGACGCCCAGATCCAGGCTGGTGCACCCCAGGCGTTCCCGTTCGATGAGGTTATTGAAAATCACTTCGTTTGGAATGTCGGGATATGAGCGAACGAGCAACTCGCTCAGAATTTCGAGGCAGTGTTTCTTGCTGCGAGCTGATGCATTACACAGCACATTATCGGGCTTGATGATTTCTTCTAAAGACATGATGTAGCGAGTAAGCAGTGCCCACGCGGTTCTGCAGCCGCGCGGGCTCGATGCGGGGCTCAGACGAAGCGCCGCTTCGGCGCCTCTCTTGCGTGATGATCGACGAGCTTTTCCTTGTACTTGCGCACTTGTCGATCGAGTTTGTCCACCAGGCCATCGATTGCGGCGTACATGTCCCCTTCGGTTGCATCGGCATAAATCGTGCCGCCGTTCACACGTACCGTTGCTTCCGCCTTGTGCCTTAGTTTTTCGACTGTGAGGATGCAATGAACATCGGACACCAAATCAAAATGCCGTTCGATTTTTTCGATTTTCGACTCAACATAACCACGCAGTGCGTCAGTAATCTCAACGTGATGACCGGAAATCATTAATTGCATAGTTTTCTCCCGTACTTCCATATTTCTGTTCGCATCGGTAACGGCTGCCTCCGCGATGTGCCGTACGCAAAGCGATTGTGTCAGTCCATCATATGATTCTGCGCGCTGGTACCTCCTTGCTGGCTGCAATATTGTCAGATTGGCCGCTGCCGCCGCTCGCTGGACGACGGAATTCCCATCGACTCCCGATACTTTGCGACCGTGCGTCGGGCAACCTTGATGCCCTCGTCGGCCAGCAACTTGGCAATCTTGCTGTCGCTCAACGGCTTAGCCGGGTTTTCCGCACCGATGAGCTTGCGAATCTTTGCCCTTACGGACGTCGAAGATTGGTCTTCGCCGTTGGCCGACGACAAATGGCTGGAAAAGAAATATTTGAATTCGAAAACGCCACGAGGCGTGTGCATGTACTTGTTTGTCGTGACGCGGGAGATCGTGGATTCGTGCATGCCAATTTCTTCGGCGACGTCACGCAGGACCATGGGCTTCATTGCCTCATCACCGTGCTCGAGAAACTCCGTTTGTCGCGACACGATGCACGTAGCAACTTTCAACAGCGTTTCATTGCGGATCTCCAGACTACGAATCAGCCAGCGCGCCTCCTGTAGCTGAGCCCGCAGGGCATCGTGGTCGCCGCTGCCGCGCAGTAGCCGAGCGTATTGCTGATTGACGGACAAACGGGGGACACCGGTCGGGCTGATTTCGACCTGCCAGCGGTTGTCGACTTTGCGAACGAACACGTCCGGAACGACGTATTCGGCCGCCGCGGAACTAACGGCGAGACCGGGTTTGGGATTGCAGCCTTTGACGAGCGCCAACGCCGTATGCAGATCTTCCTCGGATGCCTGCAGGCTTCGCCGTAGTTCGCCGTAATCGCGGCTCGCCATTAAGTCCAGGTGATTTTCAGTGAGGTCGATGCTCAGCTGTAAACAGGGCGTGGCGGGATCGAGCTGGCGCAACTGCAGCACGATACACTCGGAAATCGTGCGGGCACCAACCCCCACCGGATCCAGTCGCTGCACTTTCTCGAGCGTCTTCTCGACTTCCGACTGGCTTACGTTGGATTCTGCATCCAGACTCGCGATGATCTCGTCGCTATCGACAATAAGATATCCGTCGTCGTTGATGGCGTCGATGATTGCCTCGCCGATTATCATTTCGCGTGGTGCGAAGTCTTCCATTTCCAGCTGCCAGAGCAGGTGCTCCCGCAGCGTCTGGCCCGATTCGTCCGCAAAGTCATTGATGGGCCGACCGTCGCCGGTCCATCCACCGTCGGGCATACGTTCGCCTACGCGGGTTGTCCAGTTGTCCTCGGCGCGGATCGCTTCGACTTCGTTCGTGGATTCAGGCTTTGTCTGGGGGACATCCGGAAGGTCCTCCATTTCCAGCATCACGTTTTCTTCGAGCGCATCCTGAATCTGAGCATTGAGATCCAACACGGGAAGCTGCAGCAGGCGTATTGCCTGCTGCAGTTGCGGTGTCATCGTTAGGGTCTGGCCCAGTTTAAGCTGCAGCGACGGCTTCAACATGCTGGTTTATGCCCGTCCCTGTCGTCCGCACCGGGTACCGTTGCAAGCGGACGTGTTTCGAAGCCCGTTCGCAGGGCCTTCGCTTCTCTGTGCTGGATGTGCGTCAGAGTTTGAACTCCTCTCCCAGATAAACCTCGCGAACGTGGTGATTTTCCAGTATCTCTTCTGGCGCACCCGATGCGATGAGGCTGCCATCACTGAGTATATAGGCTCTGCGGCAAATTCCGAGCGTTTCTCGGACATTATGGTCAGTTATCAGCACGCCGATATCACGCTCACACAAGTGCCTGATTATGCGTTGAATATCGAGCACGGATATGGGATCCACGCCTGCGAACGGTTCATCGAGCAGCACGAATAACGGATTCGCCGCCAACGCGCGGGCGATTTCAACGCGCCGCCGCTCACCACCGGACAAACTGATGCCGAGACTTGTACGAACATGCCCCACGTGGAGCTCATCGAGGAGATTTTCCAGTTCTTCTTCCCGGCCGGCGCGATCGAGATCGTCACGTACCTCGAGAATCGCGAGTATATTTTGCTCGACGGTCAGTTTGCGAAAGATCGACGCTTCCTGCGGCAGATAGCCGACGCCGAGTTTGGCGCGCCGGTGCATCGGCAATGACGTCAAGTCCTGGCCATCGAGCAGAATTTTGCCGCCGTCGGCCGTGATCAAACCCACGATCATGTAAAACGCCGTCGTTTTTCCTGCGCCGTTCGGGCCGAGCAGTCCCACGACTTCGCCGCTCGTTATTTCCAGCGAGAGATTCTTGACGACTTTGCGCAGTTTGAAGCTCTTTGATATCTCCTGGGCGCTCAGAATACTCATGAATCCGGATCCCCGGGCTGGGATCCGTTGTCGCTTTCGCTCTCTGTGTCCTGTGTGCCAGGATCGTCGGTGGGAAGTTCGCTGGGCGTGTAGATGATTTTGACCTTTTGATCTCCGCTTGCGGATGATTGCGCGTTTACACGCCGTTCTCTGATGTCGTAGACAAGAAATGCAGACGAGATCTGGTTTCCGCCTTCAGTGATTCTGGCATCGCCGGAAAACTCGATTACGCCCTGTTGCAGGTTGTACTCGAGCCTTTTTGCCTCGGCATATGTGGTCTGGTCGCTTTCAGGACGTTGAATCTCGAAAGTGGCCGGACTCCCTTCAATCGTCGCGAGCTGGAGCACGTGATCCCTGAAGCGCAGCGCGGCGCTGTCGCACTCGATGTGGCCATTGTCGACATCGATTACGACGTTGCCGGTGAAGTGCCAGACGCTGTCTTTGAAATCGAGTTTGCTGGCCCTGCCTTCGTCCGCTGCAACACCGATCGTACCCTGCGACAGGCGCAAACCGCGAAACATGAGCATCGAGTTTTTGCCATCGTAATTCGTCGAATCCGCATCCAGGGAAATCGGCAAGCGCAGATTCGGCGATTGCGCCCATGCAGCATACGCTGCCAGAAAAATCAGGATTGCAAATGCGGAGCGAGCTTTCATCGTGTGCGTGTTGTGTCCTGGTCAGGGTACGAATTTGCCACTGACGTTTGATCTGAGTTCGAGGCGGTTTTCTTTCAAGGATGCTAGCATGCCGGTCGCCGTCAGGCTGCGCTGGCCTATTCGGATCTGCACGCGTTCTGGCGTTTCGGCAATATAGGCTTCCGGATCCAGCTCGAGATATTGGGTCCGTATCTCCGTGTCGTTTCCTGAAAATCCTTCGCTGCTCAGCGCGCGGACGTGCCCGCGCAGCGTTACAAGACGTTCATTCTGGGAAATCGTCGCTGAATCGGCGTTGACCGTCCAGGGCACGTCGGATTCCGGCGAATAGCTGATTCTCACGTCGGAAAACGAGATGCGATCGTCATCCTCCTGCTCCGCGTAAGCTGCGAGAATCTCATAGAGCGCACTGCCATCCGGTCCTGTCCCGAAAATTCGAGCCGAGCGCAGGTAGTAACCCTGGTGCAGGGGATCGTAGGGAGCAGCGGTCGCCGGCTCGTCAACGATCGGGCGTGCCAGAAACCAGCTGATTATTGCGGCAACGCCGAGCACTGCCAGCAGCAGGATGTTTCTCGCGCTCATTACCCTGCTGGGACTTTCGATGCGAGCAGGAGTTCACAGACTTCGCGCACTGCCCCGAATCCTCCCGCTGCTGAGGTCGTGTAATCGCAGACGTCGCGGACTGCAGGCACGGCGTTGGCGACGGCTACGGAGAAACCGACGGCGTCAAGCAGCGGCAAATCCGGGATGTCATCGCCGACGTACAAACATTCCTGCATCGTTATGCCGAGGCGCCCGCAAACGTCAGACAGGGCCGCGATTTTGTCATTGCACCCCTGGATCAGGTGCTCGACGCCAAGTTCCGACATTCTTCGGGCGACGGCGAGCGACGTTCGTCCACTGATTACTGCGACCTGAATATCGGTCTGCAACAGCATTCGAATGCCGTAGCCATCCTGGGTAAAGAACGCCTTCGATTCAGTGCCGTCATCGTCAAGATAAAAGCGGCCGTCCGTGAATACGCCGTCGACATCGAACGCGGCGAGTCTGATTATCCCTGGCGCTGAGCGACGGGAGGACATGGCTACATGATTCCTGCGCGGAACAGGTCATGAATGTTCAGCGCGCCAATTAGTCGATGCTGATCATCGGCGACGAGCAGCGACGTGATCTTGTTCGCTTCCATGAGACGCACTGCCTCAACCGCGAGCACGTCGGCGGAAATGGTCTTGCAGTCCGCATGCATGATGTCTCGCATAAGCGTGCTGTGAACGTCGACGCCCGCGTCCAGGGCCCGCCGCAAATCGCCGTCGGTGAAAATTCCGAGTATTCGCGTATTGGCGTCCGCGATCGCCGTCATGCCCAGGCCTTTTTCGGTCATTTCCATCAGGCCGTCCCGCAGAGTGACGTCCGGCATTACCGCAGGCACGTCCGCATCCTTGCGCATGACATCGCTGACGCGCAGCAGCAGACGTTTCCCAAGGCTGCCGCTTGGATGGGAGCGCGCGAAATCCTCGACCGTAAAGCCGCGAATTTTCAGCAGTGCGACCGCAAGTGCGTCGCCCATCGCGAGCGTCGCAGTCGTGCTGGCCGTCGGGGCGAGATTCAGTGGACAGGCCTCTTCGGTAACGCTGACGTCGAGGTGCACGTCGGCGTCTCGGGCCAGCGTCGACTTCGGGTTGCCCGTCAGGGATATCAGGCGCGCACCCATGCGCTTGACGAGCGGCAGGATCGTGACAACCTCCGTCGTTTCGCCGGAATACGACACCGCCAAAAGCAGGTCCTGTCCGGTAATCATTCCGAGGTCACCGTGACTGGCCTCGGCGGGGTGCATGAAAAACGCCGGCGTTCCGGTGCTCGCCAGGGTTGCTGCGATTTTACCCGCGACGTGCCCGGATTTGCCCATGCCGGTGACGACGATGCGTCCTGGCGTGTCGAGGCAAAGAGTGCAGGCGGCGATGAACTGATCGTCGAGCCGCGAACGCAGTGACGCAACGGCCCGGGACTCAATGTCCAGAACCTCGGCTGCAAGCGCCAGCAATTCCGAATCTTCGAGCTTTAGCGGCACAGCGTCTACCCTGCGGCTCACGACGGGCTTATATTAACGTTATGCACGACCACATAGGTATCGTAGGCGACAAAAGCCGCGAACAGCGCCAGACCCTCGAGACGGGATAATTCGGCCTTGGTTTCATAGTCGAACGTCATAGCGAACAACACGAGCGTGAAAGCGACCATCACGAAGATATGCAGCGACAGCACGCTGGGTGCCAGCGTAACCGGCGCAATCGTGGCCGCGACACCAATGACGGCGAGCATATTGAAAATATTGGAGCCCACGATATTGCCTATCGCGAGTCCGTATTCTCCTTTGAGTGCGCTAACGAGAGATACGGCGAGTTCCGGCAGGCTGGTGCCGAGCGCGACCAGCGTGATGCCGATCACGAGGTCACTGACGCCAAAATAAAGCGCGATTTCGATAGCGCCGTCGACCAGCAGCTCCGCTCCGATCAGCAGCGTGGCGAGACCGAATAGCAGCCAGAACAAGGCGGATTTCATGCTGACGCCGTAAGGTATCTCTGCCTCGAATTCGCGCTTGATTGGATCATTTTCCGCGGAGCGCAGGCCAAGCCGCGCAAGCCAGATCAACACAATAACGAGACTGAACAGGAGCACGACCCCATCGACGCGACTCAGGGTCGTATCGAGAAACAGAGAGACTGTGAGCAATGACACGGCGAGCAATGCCGGCATTTCCCGGCGCAAGGTCGCTGAGCGAAGCTCGATAGGCCGCACGAGTGCGACGCATCCGAGCACGAGCCCGATGTTGCAGATGTTCGAACCGACCGCGTTGCCGATCGCAAGGCCGGGCTCGCCGCGCGTCGAGGCAACGATCGAAACGAGAATTTCCGGTGCGGATGTCGCGAATGCAACGATTGTGAGGCCGATGAGCAGCGGCGCGACCCCGAGGTTTCGCGCGGTGGCGGCGGCACCGTGAACGAAGCGGTCCGCACCCCAGATAAGTAGCGCAAGGCCCGCAATTACCGAGAACGTGTTAGCTACCATGGGTGGCCGAGTTCCTGGGTATGCTGAGAGCCTGTGTCAAAATCGCTCGTGACGGCGATCATGGGCCAATCCGAGTGCGTTTTTAGTCATTCGCTGTCGCATCCATGATCTGCGCGACGGTATCGGCGGGCTATCATACACAATCGGGCTCGCGCAATGGGAAGCCCTTCCTAATCCCGGTACACTCGTGATTCGCTAACAGCTGAGATCGCAATGGAACCTGCCGCCGTCGCAAAGCTTATTGAGGCCGACTTCGACAACGCTGTTGTGAAAGTGGTCAGCGACGATAATACGCATCTTGAGGCTCTGATCGTCGCGCAGGAATTCGAAGGCAAGCGGCAGATCCTGCGGCACCAGATGGTCTATCGGAGTCTGGGC
>JBFHXQ010000091.1:0-9587 GCA_041598895.1 Woeseiaceae bacterium
CGCGAACGTGCCCATGCCGCCGCCTGCCCCGTTTATCAAGACGGAACGTCCCGGCAGGACCCGGTCGGCTTTCCGGATTCCCTGCCAGGCGAGAACGCCAGCCTGAGGCACCGCCGCCGCCTCCTCGAACGTTGCAGTCTCGGGCTTCGTTTCCAGAGCCGTTTCATGCACACAGGCATACTCCGCAAACCCGCCCCACCGATCCCAGAGATCGCCGAACACCTCATCGCCCGGCCGAAATCGCGTTACGTTCGGGCCGACTGCCTCGACCGATCCCGCCACGTCGGCGCCGAGGATTCTCTTGTCGGGCCTCGGCCTCGTGAGCCCGAACATGGCCCGATTGATGAAAGGACGACCGTTCAGAAATTCCCAGTCCCAGGAATTGATCGAGGAGGCGCGAACGCGCACGAGCACCTCGTCGTCTCCGGGTGACGGCTTCGGGACATCCCTTGATTCGAGTGCGTCCGGCGACCCGTAACGCTCGAATACAATCGCTTTCATTGTCACGATTTGCGAATCAATGCGTCCACCGCAACGGCGCCATGCGGCAACACGAGCAGCGGATTTACGTCGAGCTCCAGCAGGTCCGCATATTCCTGCTCGGCGTATTCGAGGATCGCCTCGACCGTATCCACGACGGCCTCGAGATCGCCGGCGGGCCCGCCGCGAAAACCCGCGATCAGTTTGCCCGCTTTCAGCGACCCGATGGCGGCCCTGATGTCAGTGCGCTCGGCCGGCAGTAACAGAGAGACCGTATCGTCGACCAGCTCGACCAGAGTGCCTCCGGAGCCGAGCAGCAGCGTCAGGCCGAATGTTTCGTCCCGGCTGATACCGACAATGAGCTCGGCCACGGCTGGCTGAATCATTTTCTCGACGAGGAATCGCTCGAACCTGTTGGCCATGCGCGCCGCCGCGTTCCGGACGGAAGCGCTGTCGGACAGGTTCAGAGCGACGGCTCCGGCTTCGCTCTTGTGCGCGAGTTGTCTCGATAAGGCCTTCAGAACGACGGGGTAGCCCAGGGACTCCGCAGTGGCGGCCGCGTTATCGGCCGAGCAAACCTGGCCCCGGGGTATCACCACGCCGTGACGGGCCAGCTCCTGTTTGCTGCTCCATTCATCGAGCAGTCGGGCTTCACGCGTCGATTGCCGCGGTCGCAAGACCGGACGAGTGTTGTCAACCCCGCGCTGTGCCGCACCGATGATCGCCGCTGCCCAGATCGCGTAGAGGCAGTCCTCGATGCCCTGCATCGGTGCGATGCCGACGCGCTTCAGGCGATCCCGGGCATTGCGCGGCATCGTCTCGGGAAGCGACGAAACGACCACGGCCCGCTGTCCGGTCGCTGCAACGGCCGCGGTCAGGGCACGTTCGGCGATTTGCCAGTTTTCGTCGCGGCCGTTTTCGCCCGGAGGATAGTCGAGAACCAGAAGCGTGCAGGCAAAGCCGTTGCCCAACACCTCATCAAACGCAGCCCGCAGCTTGTCGTAATCGCCCCAGACGTACAGGTGGTAGTCGAGCGGGTTCGTCACGTTGACGTTGGGCCCGAGCAGCGCCTGGAGCTTTGCTGCCGATGCATCGGAGAACGACGGCGTTTCGAGGCCCAGTGATTCCGCAGTGTCGGCAACGATTGCGGCGTCGCCGCCGGAGCAGCTCATGGAGCCGAGCGTACGGCCGGGCAGGGCCCCGACCTGCGACACGAACTTGAGAGTCTCGAGGAACTGCGTGACCGTATTGCAGCGCGCGATGCCGAGTCTGGTAAAAAGTGCCGTGTACAGTTTGTCGGAGCCGGCGAGCGAACCCGTGTGACCCATCGCGATGGCGGTGCCGCGCTCCGAGCGCCCCGCTTTCAGAGCGACGATCGGTATGCCGAGTGACAGCGCCTTGATGGCGCTGCCGGAAAACGCCGCTACGTCGTCGAGCCCTTCGATGTGCAGACCGATCGCCGTGACGCGCCGATCCTCGAGCAGGGCGTCGATGAAATCGCTCACTCCGAGCACGCTGTTGTTGCCGACGGAGACGACATAGCCGAGATCCAGACCGCGTTGCTGCATCGTCAGGTTGATCGCGACGTTGCCGCTTTGCGAGACGATGGCGACGCCGCGCTCGGCACGTTCGCCGCCGTGCTCGTCCGGCCATAGCGCGATCCCGTCGAGATAGTTGATAAAGCCGTGGCAGTTTGGTCCGATGACGGCCATGTCCCCGGCTGCGTCGCGCAGGCGGTCCTCAAGCGCTGCGCCGCTGGTCCCGGTCTCCGCGAAGCCGGCGGCAAAACACACGGCGCCCGGCACGCCGACCTGCGCGAGCTCGCCGACGATGTCGAGCGTTGCTTCTGGCGGCGCGGCGATGAAGGCGGCATCCGGCACGCCGGGCAGGTCCGCGATTCGGGCAACGCAGGGAATGCCGGCGAGCTCGCGGCGGCGCGGATTGACGGCCCAGATCTCGCCGGTGAAGCCCACCGACTGGCACTGGTGCACGACCTTCGCCGCGCTGTCGCCGCCCAGCACCGCAATCGACTTCGGCGCGAGCAGTCGCTTCAGCGCCGCGATTCTCGTCGCCGACACGGAATGTCCCCGTTACCTGCCTTTCCAGACCGGATCGCGTTTTTCGGCGAACGCCCGGGCGCCTTCGATCTGATCCTCACTTGTGTACAGCGTTTTGACCGTCTTGAACTCGCTGTTCGTGATCTTGCGCAGCGCGTCCAGGAATTTCATGTTCTCGGCTTCACGCACGACCTCCTTGATCGCCGCGTAGACGAGCGGCGGGCCGGACTCGATCAGGCGGGCGACGTCCCACGCGCGCTCCATGAGCTTGTCGGCGGCGACGATTTCGTTGACGAAACCCCAGCGATGCGCTTCCTCGGCGTCGAGCCAGCGCCCGGTGAGCAACATTTCCATCGCGATGTGATAGGGAATGCGTTTCGGGAGCTTGATCGAGGCGGCATCGGCCACGGTGCCGGAACGGATCTCGGGTAACGCGAACGTCGCGTGGTCCGCGGCAAGGATGATGTCCGTGCACAGCGCGACCTCGAGCCCGCCGCCGCAGCAGATGCCGTTGATCGCCGCGATCACGGGCTTGTTGAAATCCTCGAGCTCCTGCATGCCGCCGAAACCGCCGATGCCATAGTCGCCGTCGACCTCTTCGCCGCTTGCGGCGGCCTTCAGATCCCATCCCGCCGAGAAAAATTTCTCGCCGCCGCCGGTAATGATTGCGACGCGCAGGTCGGGGTTGTCGCGAAAGTCCGTGAAAATTTCGCCCATCGCGACACTCGTTGCGCGGTCGATCGCATTCGCTTTGGGCCGGTCGAGGATAACTTCGAGGATGCCGCCTTCGATGCGGGTCTTGACGTCTTCTCTGCTCATGATATTTCGCCGTTTATTTTTCGAGGGGCCGCAGCAGTGCGCGGCTGATGATGTGACGCTGAATCTCCGACGTACCTTCCCAGATGCGCTCGAGGCGAGCGTCGCGCCAAATGCGTTCCAGCGGCAATTCTTCCATCAGACCCATGCCGCCGTGGATCTGGATCGCCTCGTCGGCGACAAACGCGAGCATCTCGGTTGCTTTCAGTTTCGCCATTGCCATATCGGCATCGGTCACGGTCTCCTGATCGTATTTCCAGCCTGCCTCGAGGATCATCAGTTCCGCCGCCTTCATTTCCGTCGCCATGTCGGCGAGCTTGAACGAGATGCCCTGGAACTTGCCGATCGGTTGCCCGAACTGCTCACGCCGAGCGGCATACTCGACCGCGTGGGCAAAGGCCCGTTCCGCGCGTCCGAGACAGGTCGCGCCCACCTGCAGGCGCGTCGCGCCGAGCCAGGTGTTCGCGACTTCGAAACCCCTGTGTACCTCGCCCAGAATGTTCTCGCCCGGAATGCGGCAGTTGTCGAATTCGAGGATGGCGTTGGTGTAGCCGCGATGGGAGACGTTGCGATAGCCGTCGCGCACCGTGAAACCGGGGGTTCCCTTGTCGACGAAAAAGGCAGTAATCAGCGCGCGCTTGCCGCGCGGGCTGTCTTCCTCTGCGGACTTCATGAAGACGATGCAAAAGTCGGCAATATCGGCATGGGAAATGAAGTGCTTGGTACCGTTCAGGATCCAGTCGCTGCCATCGGGCTTCGCCGTCGCCTTCATGCCGCGAAGATCAGAGCCCGCGCCCGGTTCCGTCATGGCGAGGCAGTCCCATTTCTCGCCAGCGACACAGGGTTTGAGATACTTTTCCCGTTGCTCGGGCGTGCCGGCGCAAAGAATGTTCGAGGGCCGCGCCACGCAGGTCCAGTGCAGCGCGTAGTTCGCGCGGCCGAGTTCTTTTTCGTAAAGCAGCCAGGTCAGCGTATCGAGGCCCGCTCCGCCGAATTTCTCGGGGATGTTGGCGGCATAGAGTCCCGTCTCGATCGCTTTTTTCTGGATTTCCCGGACCAGATCCATGTCGAGATGACCGCTGCGTTCAATCGCGTCCTCGTGCGGGTAGAGCTCGTTCTCGACAAAAGCGCGCGCCGTGTCGACGATCATCTGCTGTTCGTCCGTCAATGCAAAGTCCATCGTCTAGTCCCCGTTGCGCTGGCCGACGTGGCGGCCTGCTGATTGAGGTGTCGGCAAATCCGCATGCGCGGACGCCAGATCGAGAAGCGGCCGGGCAGCGTCGTCGTCCGCGGCGACGACCTTGCCCGACGCCATATGGACGTGCAGATACATCGCCTCGAGCGTCGCGAGCAGCGCGTCGTCGGCAGCCGCGTGCAGCCGATAGAAAACGTGCAGCCGCTTGCCGTCTGCAGACAGAATCTGCACCGTCGTATAAATCGGCGCATTGACTCCCATTTCGTCGAAGAACTGCGTGTGCGTCTCCGCCGTGTACCAGCTGTGCCCGGCCGCGACGTAGTCGTCGTGCATGCCGACGCGGCGCAGCAGTGCCTCGCAGCTGTCGCTGAACACCTGGACGTAGCGGTACTCGGTCATATGACCGTTGTAGTCGATCCAGGCCGGCAGCACCGCCGCGTCCAGCAGCCGGAGGGGAGTGCCGGCGCTGTCCGCGCTCGGCGGCGGCGCCAGTCCGCGCAGATGTCGGTCGTACGCGTTGAGCACCGCGCCGGCACCCCAGTCGCGTTCCTTCAGGGATCTCAGGATGCCGACGAGATTGCGGTCGCGAATGCGTTCGAGTTCGCGGATGTCGTATTGGCCGGACTGCGCATCGGACTGAGCCGCGATTTTTTGCACCAGGTGTTCCGTTAGCTCCGGCACGTCCATCAGTTTCGTCCACGGCGACTTCAGCGCCGGGCCGAAGTGGCGAAGGAAATGCGCCATACCCGCCTCGCCGCCGGCGAGCCGATAGGTCTCGAACAGTCCCATCTGTGCCCAGCGCAGGCCGAAGCCGCAGCGCATGATTTCGTCGATCTCTGCGGTGGTCGCAACGTCGTCGTTGATCAGCCACAGCGCCTCGCGCCAAACCGCTTCGAGCAGACGGTCGGCGATGTGCGCGTCGATCTCGGTGCGGACGCGCACGGGCTTCATGCCTATCGACGTCAGGATATTGGTCGCTCGCTCGGCAAAGCTCGCGTCACTGCCGGGTGCCGCGACGATCTCGACAACCGGCAACAGGTAGACGGGATTGAACGGATGCGCGACGAGCACGCGACCTACGGGGAGACCGTCGCCGGCGAGTGCACCGGGCTTGTAACCCGAGGTCGACGAGGCAATGATCGATGCCGCACGCGCGTGCTCATGGATCGTGGCCAGGGTCTTCAGTTTGATCGCCAGATCCTCGGGCACGCTCTCCTGAATCCAGGTCGCGCTGTCGACGGCTTCGCCGATCGACGCGGCTACCGTGACGTTACCTTCGGCCGGCATCGGTGCATCCGCGAGCGCCGGCAGCGACAGGCGGGCGTTGTCGAGAACGCTTGCGACCTGCGCACGAATGTCGGGATGTGGATCGAATACGGCGACATCCCAACCGTTCAGCAGAAATCGTGCCGCCCAGCCAGCGCCGATGACGCCGCCGCCGATAACCGCGGCGCGCCGGCCAGCGGCCAGCGGCTCGGTCATCGCGGTGCTCGTTTGGCGAGCTGGAGTTTTTCGCGCACGGCTGCGGGCGTCATGACGCTGGCGCCCATGTTCTCGATGATCGCAACAGCGCGCTCGACGAGCTGCGCGTTCGTTGCGAGCACGCCCTTTTCGAGATAGAGGTTGTCCTCGAGCCCGACGCGAACGTTACCGCCCGCGAGAATCGCCGCCGCGACGAACGGCATTTCGTTTCGCCCGAGAGAGAACGCGGAGAAATGCCAGCCTTCGGGTACGTTCGCGGCCATCGCCATGAACGTGTGTAAATCATCGGGCGCACCCCAGGGAATGCCCATGCAGAGCTGCACGAGTATCGGCGGCTTGATGATGCCTTCATCGGCAAGCTGCTTCGCGAACCAGAGGTGACCTGTGTCAAATGCCTCGATTTCGATGCGCACGCCGAGGTCCGTCATCATCTGTCCCATCGCGCGCAGCATGCCGGGCGTATTGGTCATGACGTAATCGGCCTCGGCAAAATTCATCGTGCCGCAGTCGAGCGTGCAGATCTCCGGCAGGCATTCCGCGACGTGCTCGACGCGCTCGGCGGCCGTGGCCATGTCGGTTCCCGCTTCGTTCAGCGGCAGCGGCGCATCGGCGGGTCCGAGCACGAGGTCCCCGCCCATGCCCGCGGTGAGGTTGATCACGACGTCGGTGTCAGAGTCGCGAATGCGGTCCGTGACTTCGCGATACAGGTCGACGCGCCGCGAATGGTGGCCGGTTTCCGGATCGCGAACGTGAATGTGCACGATCGCGGCGCCGGCCTTCGCGGCCTCGATGGCGCTGTCCGCAATCTGCTGCGGCGTGCGCGGCACGTGCGGTGACTTGTCCTGGGTGTTGCCGGAACCGGTCACCGGGCAGGTAATAAAGACTTCTCTGTTCATTTCCAGGGGCATGGCATTTCCTCCGGCCGGTTCGGGTCACTGTTGTCGTCGGCGTTTGCAGCGCGCTGCGTGTCGCGACTGCAGCTGTCCGGCTCTTACTGCTCGATGCGAAAGGCGTTGGCCAAAGCCTAGATCGTATTCCGTCCCGCTACGAAGCGAAAGCGCATTGTCGAAAAACACGGGCCCGACCGCGTACCGCGTAGTCGCGCTCTCTTCGCGTCAGATTTTCTCGCGCGCCGTGCGAGCGAGAACCGCGTTCAATCGAGCAGCGCGTCGGCTCGGATTCGCTGCCCTGAAGCCTGATCGTGTGCGCTCGTCGTTTTGCCATACAGATCTTTGACTCGATACGGGTTCCCGACCATGCCGGGCTTTTCCGCAAACGACATGATCAGCAACAGTCGATCGCGTTTACCCGTATTGCGAGTGACGCGATGCAGGGAAAAGCGGCCAAGAAACAGCTGCAGGTCGCCAGCCTCGAGGTCGAGCGTCTTTACGCGGGTTCGATCCCCATCCAAAACGCGCTTCACATCCCGATAGCATTCACTGTCCGGTCTTCGCAGGTTGGGAACGTACTCGAAGTGACCGCCGGATTCGGCAGACTGAAGTAGCATCGTAATCGTGAATTCATTGGTATCGAAATGCCAGTTGAACTCCTGCCCCGGGCGACACACGTTGACAATCATGTTCGAGACGGGGTCTTCGTAAACGAACAATTCCTGCTTGTCGAGGCAGCGTGCGATAAATGAGGTCAGTGGGGGCCACGCATAAAGTTGCCGCGAAACGGTTTCCGGGCCGAAGGCATCCGCAGGCACGAAGCCGTTCGTTCGGGGCAGGAAAACATTCTGCGGATGGGATTCGGCGCGTGCCGGGTTGGCCTCGCCCAGGTAGACGTTGCAGGCCTTGCTGTCGGAGTAGTGGGCGAGCCCGGCGCGGTCGATCGCTTCCGTGCGCAGGGCGGAGAGGCCCGTGCCGCTGAAGAAGCCGCGAATGACGGCACAGCCGTCCGTATTCAATTCCTTGCGGACGCTTCTGATCACGCCAGCCAGTTCGCGGTTAGGCGGTTCATTCAGCGGGTACCGCGAGCGATCGATCAGGGCTGGGCAATCAACTTCGGGCATCTCGAAAAAATAGCGCAGGGTGTTGTATCCGGGCAAGCAACTGACGCAGGATCAGTTCCGGATGGCGCGCTAACGCGCACGGGAGATGCGAATGAATATCGGATTCATCGGCCTCGGCATCGTAGGGCGTAAGCTCGCGGGCAGCGTACTGAGAAACGGTTTCGACCTGACGGTTCGCGATCTCGACCGGGACGCCGCAAATGACCTGCTCGCGGCGGGTGCGCGCTGGGCTGATTCGCCAGCGACCCTCGCTGAGAAGTCCGACATCGTCGTGACGTGTTTGCCGAGTCCCGCCATCAGCGCTGCGGTCATGGAAGCGGACGACGGTGTCATTGCCGGGCTCGGCCCTGGAAAGATCTGGGCCGAGATGAGCACGACCGATGCGGCGGAGGTTCAACGCCTGGCCCGTCGCGTCGAGGCGCGCGGCGCCGCCGCGGCCGACTGTCCCGTGTCCGGCGGGTGCCACCGGGCGGCGACCGGCAACATCGCTATTTTTGCCGGCTGTGAGCGCGAGGTCTTCGAGCGGCTGCTGCCGGTGCTGCAGGCCATGGGTCGGCGCATATTGCATACCGGTGATCTGGGTACGGCGTCAGTGCTGAAGGTAATGACGAACTACCTGGCGACGGCGAATCTGGTGACGCTCTGCGAGGCGCTGGTCACGATGAAAAAGGCGGGGCTCGACCTGAAGACGACGTATGAGGCAATTCGAATCTCATCCGGTAACTCGTTCGTTCACGAGACGGAGAGCCAGCTGATCCTTAACGGCAGTCGCGACATCAATTTCACGATGGATCTGGTGCTCAAGGACATTGGCCTGTTTCAGGAAATCGCGGATCGCGCCGGCGTCGAGCTCGAGGTTTCACCGCTGCTGATCGACATCTTCAAGGACGGTATCGCGCGCTACGGGGGCCGCGAATGGTCGTCGAATATCGTGCGGCGGCTCGAGGATCGTCACGATGTCGAGATACTTGCGCCCGGTTTTCCGGCCGAGCTGATCGACGACGAGCCCGAGGAGCCCGGTTTCGAGGTCAACGCGTAACGACGCGACGGGGCGCCTGGCTGCGCGCAGCGGGTTGTCAACAAAAATCGATTCTGTGACTATCGGCCGACTTCAGGTCCATCCTCCGTTCGGAGACTGCCATTCAAACGCACGCAAACATTGTCATCGTCGGCGGCGGCATCATGGGTGTCGGGCTGCTGTATCACCTGGCCGAGGAAGGCGCCAGGGATCTCCTGCTCATCGAAAAGGGTGAGCTGACGTCCGGTTCGACCTGGCATGCGGCCGGCCAGTGCCCGAGCCTGGTCGGCAACTACAATCTTGCGAAGATACACGCGCACAGCAACGAGCTGTATCCGCGTCTCGAAGAGCTGACCGGGCAATACGTGAGCTGGCATGCGTCGGGCGGCATCCGCCTGGCCCGCGAGCAGGAGGATCTCGACTGGTTTCGCTACCTGCACGGTATGTCGAAGAGCGTCGGCTTCGAGATGGAAATTATCGGTCCGGACGAGATAAAGCGGATCGTACCGTGGCTCGACCTTAAAG
>JBFHXQ010000092.1:0-9432 GCA_041598895.1 Woeseiaceae bacterium
GCCGCCAAGAGCGCCAATAATCCCGTCGTCATCTTCATACGGATCGCTCCTTCGCAACTATTGGCAAAATACTGACCACAAATCCTCCGCCCGTACAGGCAGCCTGTGCTGACATAACGCAAGCGCGGCCAGTCCGTTGACGGAAAATAGGGTCGATTCAAAAAATCTCGCATGCGCTGCATCTTTCGACTGGTTACGACCAGCACGGGCGCCGTGCGTATCAGCGTCGTTCTGGCCATGCGTGTCTCCACCGGCACCGGACGAAGCAACTGGGAATCCTGCGCTGCTGCGCCGGTTAGTCGTGGCGGCCCGCTTCCCATCGATCGATCGGTTGCAGCGGACCGATCGGGCAATAATGTTCTTGTGTCGGGACACCCGTTATACGCGAATATAAATCATGAATCGCGCGCATCTCGCAGCCCGGCGTGCGAACGACAGCGGCGATAAGGAATGAAATGCCCAGGTGGCCGAAGACGTACAGCTCCCACGTCCAGACGGCACGGGCGAAGGCCTGCGTTTCGACGCTGCCGGCGATAAGAAATCCTGCGCCCGCGATCACGCCGAGCAGTGCCGCACTGATGACGGCGGGCCATTTCTTCCAGGCGCGCGAAAAGCCGATGTTGACCACGTAACTGACGAGCAACAGGCCGGGGAGTATGCCGTTCC
Source organism: Woeseiaceae bacterium (assembly GCA_041598895.1). Classification (GTDB taxonomy): domain Bacteria; phylum Pseudomonadota; class Gammaproteobacteria; order Steroidobacterales; family Woeseiaceae; genus UBA1847. Next base: position 667 of record JBFHXQ010000092.1, read on the forward strand.
AGATCATCGGGGGAACGCCGTGGGTCGGCGACAGGATATGGCCGGCGATTGTGATCAATCCGTACACGTACCACAGGCACAGGAGCCCGAAAAACAGGCGGACTAGCCTGCCTACCGGACCCGGACGCGGTAGCGTGCCGGGTGCATCGAGTCTGAGGTCAGTCGTCGCCATCGATTCAGTGCGCAACCGCAACCGGGGCAGGTTCGAGCGCGGTGACATCGACGAAGTTGTTGTCGAATGTCTCTGTCGCCAGCAGTTGCTCGTCGCCGTTCAGACAGTCGATGGCGTGTGCGAACCGGAATCCCGACGTTACCCTGAAATCACGCTGGTCGATAATGTATTTGGGATTGCCGTCCACATCCAGCAGGGTCGCCCGCACGAGATCGCCGGTATGACTGTCGAGGTACAGGTGCCGGAGACGACTGCCGTTTTGAACGAGATCGAGCTGCCACGCGAGAACGTCGCTGAATTTAGGCAGGCCGAGCATGTCGGCCTCGTGTTCCTTGTCCGGCCATTCGACAAACAGGCCATCGAACTCGAAGGACTGCAGCACGAGCGCTTCGAGGTCTTTCGGCAGGCCGCGGTAATGACCCGAAGGCAATAGCACCGTTCCATCGCGAGCGCGCTGTGCCGTTGACGATTCCGGACCGGTGCCGACGGACCTGCGCAGCACATCGGGTCGTTCGGAGCGGACGACGAGCGGTTGCAAGATGCCAATCGCGCCGCCCGTTGTGGTCGCGACATTTCCTTGCTCACCCATCACGGCACTCGCTGCCGAGCTGGATCGGCGGACACTTGACGGTCCCGTAAGAGCAATAGACACAGCAGTCACCCTCCTGCGGTCGCAGCAATTCGCCGCAGCCCTGGCAATCGTAATAAAACTGACAGGCGTTGGTCGGCATCCGCTCACGGGCACGGTGGCCGCAATGCGGGCAGGTGATGACGGAATGCGTTTCAATTTCCGGCACGCTTGGATGCTCCCGGCTGTAATTCGGCGAATCAAAGGGGTATCGTAGACCCTGTAGTCACTACAGGGTCAAGCTTAATGCGTATCGGAGAATTGGCGAGCACCTGTGGTTGCCCGGTCGAGACGATTCGGTATTACGAGAAAATCGGGCTGCTGCCGACGCCCGCACGGCTGGCGAACGGGTACCGCAGCTACGAGGACGAGCACCGAAAATGGCTGCAGTTCATCCTGCGCAGCAGGGATCTTGGCTTCAGTCAGGACGAGGTGCGCCGCCTGACGGATATTGCCCACCAAAAACGTCCGGCGTGTGCCGCCGTGCACGACCTGCTCGAGGAGCACGTGATCGACGTTCATAAACGCATCGCCGAGCTGCGGCGACTTGAAAATGCGCTGCTACGTCTGAAGCGTCAATGCCACGACGGCACACTGCACGATTGTCCGGTGATCGACGAGTTGATGCAGTAAACAGGGCAACGCGTTCTCGTTTATTGGCAACATCAAAAAGGTGTCAGGTTTATTTTTTCTGACACCTTTTTCTAAAAAATAAACCTGACACCTTTTTGAAAAAATAAACCTGACACCTTTTTGTACACCTTTTTGATGTTTCCGACAAAGTGGGTCGAACCGCACTTTTTCGAAGTGCGCGAAAAACTCGGTCGACCCGGATTTCGGATTTTCTAATCAGACACGAGACGCCGACTCTTCGGCGTCGGGCTCGCCGAGTACCGCGATCAGGTCCTTGATGTGTGCCGGCTTGACGATGTGCGCGTCGAAACCGGCGTCGATCGCTCGCTGCCGGTCCGACTCCTGCCCGTAGCCCGTCAGTGCGACGAGCTTGACATCGCCGTTGCCCGACTCCTTACGCACCCTGGTCGCGACCTCGTAACCGTCGATCAGCGGCAGGCCGATATCGACCAGCGCAACGTTGGGTCGCTCGCTGCGAAAAATTGCCAGGGCCTCTTTGCCGTCGGCCGCGGCGTACACTTGGTGACCCCATAATTTCAGCAGCTGGCACAGGCCGTCGCGCGCGTTCGTATTGTCCTCGACGACGAGGACCTTGCACGGGCCCTGCGCGACATTGGCGCTGAGCACCGCGGGTTCCGCGCGATCGGCAGCTTCCGCGGCTTGTGATCGGGGCAAAGTCATCGTGAACGTGCTGCCGCGTCCCAGCCCTTCGCTCGTGACCTCAATTTCGCCCCCGTGCATCTCGGTAAACCGTTTTACCAATGCCAGGCCAAGGCCGAGACCGCTCCCGGTACGATCGATCGACTTGTCCGCCTGTACGAACGGATCGAAAACGGTGGGCAAAAAGTCGGGGTCGATGCCGCGCCCCGTGTCGCTGACCCGGATCAGGATACGGTCCTCCGCAGCATCCAAAAGGAAGCGGACATCGTCTCCCTTGTCGGAATACTTGATTGCGTTATCGAGGAGGTTTTGAACCGACTGCCGTAATCGCGATGCATCCGCGTCGATTACGCCGAGCTCGCCGCGAATATCGAACTGCACCGGGCGCTCCGGGTACGCCGACCGGATCGCCGTTTGCAGCTCATCGACGAACGCGCCCAGGTCCAGGGCTTCGCGCTTGAGCTTCAGCTTGCCCTGGCTCAACCGGCTGATATCCAGCAGGTCGTCGAGAATTCGTTTCAACAAGGTCGTTTCATTGACGACGATCTTGTACAGCTTGCGAACGGCATCGTCACCGTCGTCTTTCGCGTCGAGCGCGAACGCGGCGTTCGCGATGGCACTCAGCGGATTGCGCAACTCATGGCCCAGCATCGCGAGAAACTCGTCTTTCGCATTGTTCTCGAACTCGGCACGTTCACGAAGCTGTTTCTCACGCTCCAGAAGCTCGGCCAGCGCTTCCTGGGAACGATATCTCTCGATGACGATGCCGGCCACGTAGGCGCTGTTCGCGATCAGCCGCAGCTCATCATCACCGGGGGCGCGCGGTACGCGATAGTACATCGCCAGGGTGCCGAGCACGTCACCACCGGATGACATGATCGGTGTCGACCAGCATGCGCGCAGGTTCGCGGACTCGGCGAGTTCACGATACGGTTCCCATCGCGGATCCTTCATGACGTCAACTGCAATCGTCGTCAGTCGCGTGAACGCAGCCGTGCCGCACGAGCCCACGTCCGGACCGATCTCCAGGCCGTCGATCGCTTCGGTGTAATGCTCCGGCAGGCTCGGTGCCGCCATGTGCCGCAGCCGCGTGCCATCCTCGAGCAGCAGAATTGAAACGAGGAGGCCGTCGGCCCGCTTCTCCAGCGCATCAGCCAACAACGTCATTGCCACCGACAGCGGCTGGCCGCTGATGACGCAGGCCAGCGTCTGCTTCTCGGCCTCCAGCACTGCCTCGACGTTTTTGCGCGCCTTGATCTCGAGCCGCAGCCGGTCGATCGTTTCGTTGAGTACCCGGAACCGTTCGTTCTCGCCGGCCTTGGATTTGTCGTGAAAATCGAGACAAATAGCGTCGACATCACCTGTTCGTACGCGCCCACCGCGAATCAGGTACTCGTCGATCGCGCCATCCTCGCGCTTGATCGAAAACTTGCCCGGAACCGGCTGCAGATTGCGGCTGCACATCGTCAGGAACCGCTCGACGGCTTCGGTCGGTTCATCGAACAGTTTCTTGACGTTGACCGTGCTTTCGTCGTCCCTGAGCAGCGCGCTCTGCGCGCGCGAATTCGCAAATAATATGGTTCCGTCTTTGTCGACGATGACGAACGGATCCGGCAGGACGTCGGAAAAATCCCCGAGCGTCAGATATTCAGGCAGCGACATATTCGCGTCCCTTCGCCGCTTTCGCCTCATCCGTATCGCGCAGGTGCAATACCACGCGGCAGCCGCTGTGCCCTTCTGCAATCGTTTCCTCGAGAACGACTTTCGAGTAGCCGAGATTTTCCGCGGCAATGTGCCCGAATACGTTCGACGTCATCATGCACATCGACGGACGGCCGATGACCTTGTCACCGAACGGGCAGCGGTGGTTGCCGAAAACGATTCGGTCCTCGTTTTCCTCGATGATGAAGAACTTGCCGTTGATGCGCCGCTTCAGGTCGACGAGAACGTCGCCGACCTGCTTCTGGTCCAGCTTTTCGACAGCCAGCGCGTTCTTGTATTCCGCGTCTATTTTTTCGCCGATCACCTGCCCCACGACGCTGATATATCCCGAGGCATCCTCGAGTCCGATAACGTCCTCGAGCGTACCGGCGAGCTCTCGTATCAGGTCGCGCATGAACGTGTCTTGCGACAGTTCAACCATCGCCTTTGCGGCCGGCGCGTCGGCCCGGGTGTCTTCTGCCATCGTGCACTTCCTCGCGGCGCAGCCGCGGCTTCGACGGGGCGGTCATTATACCCGGAGCACATTGCTCCCAGCGGCCTGGCCATCGAGGGACCAGGACAATGCTGCAAACGCTCGCACAAACCGCGCGTGAATCCCCGTGGTTTCGGGCGAAGACCGTGCAGGACGGTTCAGTCCGTACCGCATGCGTCGCTGCGCCGCAGCCTTGCAAACCTTACAAAGCCTTGTAACGGGGGTCGGCCGAGTAACGCGTTTTTGCCCGACATGCTCTGAAAATCATGTAGTTACATGCCTGGCACGGCTCTTGCTGTAGTACCGGTACCGGGACCGCGAATGACGCGGAGAGCGGTACGACTTTGGACCCGACAGACAAATTCAGACTCTATAAGGAGCTCGCAATGACTATCAGGACGATGATCACGTTGACCGCGACGGCTTCGGCGCTGGCGCTGAGCGGCTGCGAAATCGAAAAAACCGAGGACGGCAAGCTGCCGGACATCGATATCGCGGCCAGCGCCGGTCAGATTCCAAAGTACGACGTCGACGTCACCAAGACTCAGGAAGGCCGCATGCCGGATGTCGACGTCGAATTCGAGGCCGGGAAACTGCCCAAATACGAGGTTCGTGGACCGGACATCGACGTCGGGACCGAGGAAAAAAGCGTCGAAATTCCGGACGTTGATGTCGACGTTTCGAACAAGGAGAAACGCATCACGGTTCCCGATGTCGACGTCACGCTCCCGAAGGATGACCACGACAGGTAACCGACTCCTGCGTTTACCGGTCCCGGAGCCTGGCTTGCCTGAGCTCCCGGGACCGGTGCGCGCATCAAACAGCCACTGTCCTCGAAACGAGGAACCTTGAGTTTGCAATATGTATTCAGGATCAGGGACGAACAACCGCGATAATGACCGGGCAGGGGAAGACCCGGATAAACCGCGTGTAACCAAAGACTCGGGCGCAGAACCGCAAAAGCTCCGTGTGCTCATTGTCGAGGACCACCTCGCGCTGCGCCAATCGTTGCGCCTGTACTTCGAGTTCAAAGGCTATGCCGTCACCGCCGCAGCCGGCTACGAGCAGGCACTGAAGGCGGCAGCTGACTGCCCGCCCGACGTCGTTATTTGCGACCGACAGCTGGACGATAGTCGTGACGGTGTCGACGTCGCGCGTGCATTGCAGGGCGCTTACGGCGCTGACATTGTCTTCGTCAGCGGCGCGTCGATGGAAGAGCTGCGTGCTGAAACCTCGGACCTGGACGTCATCGCCTATCTGAAAAAACCGGTGCTGCCAAACCGCATCGAAGGCGCCGTTCGCGTGGCAGGAATGAGCGGCAGCTCGAACGACGCACGGTAGGACTGCATCTATCGTTGCGTCTATAATGGCTGCTCGAAACCCCTCCGGACGGCGGAAAGAATAATGCCGAACGTACTGCTCGTCGACGATGACGCTGGTTTCACCGATGCCACGAGCGCGCTCCTGTCAGCAGAGGGTTTGAACGTCTGCACCGCTGCAACGCTCGCCGAAGCACGGAACCTGCTCGAAACCGAACGATTCGACATCCAGTTCGTGGACCTCGCGCTGCCCGATGGCAGCGGACTGGAACTGGTCGACAAGCGCAGCCCGAGAACGGTGATCATCACCGGCCATCCATCGGTGGAGACGGCAATTCGTGCGGTGCGCGGCCGGGTCGACGATTACCTGGTCAAACCCGTCAACAAGGCGGACCTGATGTCCGCCATCGCGTCGTCGACGCAGTCGGAATCGCCTGCGGATCCGACAATTCGCTTTGCCGGCATGGTCGGCGAGTCGCCGCAAATGCGCGGGCTGTACGCCCAAATCGAGCGTTACGGCCCGACCAACGTCACGGTATTCATCAAAGGTGAGAGCGGCACCGGCAAGGAGCTCGTCGCTCGCGCGTTGCACAATCTTGGCGCACCAAAAGAAAAGTTCATCGCCGTCAACTGCGGCGCAATTCCGGCGGAGCTGATCGCCAGCGAATTGTTCGGGCACGAGAAGGGCAGTTTTACGGGCGCGACGGCCAAGCACCTGGGCTTCTTCGAGCGGGCGGGCAAGGGCACCGTATTTCTCGATGAAATCGGAGAGCTCCCCATGGAGCAACAGGTCGCGCTGCTGCGGGTGCTGGAAAACAGGACGCTGCAGCGCGTCGGCGGCGATCGCGACATTGACATCAATGCCCGCATCATCGCGGCAACGAATGCCGACGTCGAAAAGGCGATTGCGGAAAAGGAATTTCGCGAGGACCTCTACTACAGACTGATGGTACTACCGATCGACGTTCCGCCGCTGCGTGAGCGCGAAGGTGACATAGCGTTGCTTGCGAAGCACTTTCTCAGCAAGGCTGCCGATGAGCACAACGGGCCACGCGAATTTACCGACGATGTCCTGAAGGCGCTGAAGCGGCACTCCTGGCCGGGCAATGTGCGCGAACTCAAGCATACGGTGCTGCGGTCTGCATTGTTGTGTCTCGGTCGCGACAAGGTCGACGAGCTGCCGGGCGATTTCGAAAGGCCGCCGAACTTATCCGCCGACAGGGGCCTGACGGTCGGGATGTCGATCCGCGAGGTCGAGCGCGAGCTCATCATGAAGACGCTCGAGCATTTCGACGGTAACAAGACGCAAACGGCGGAGGCGCTCGGGGTTAGCCTGAAGACGCTCTACAATCGTCTCAACGAGTACGAGGCAACGGAATAGTCATCCCCATGATTTCCCTTGACGACAAGGACGCGGCCGCGATACGGGAAGACGTTCACGCGATCAATAACGCCCTGAACGTCGTTTCGATGCAGGCGGAGCTGGTCAAGGTGCTGGCGAGCGACAGTACGGCAGCAGACCGGATCTGTGCGGCGATCGATACCGTATTGCAGGAGTGCCGCGAGGCGGGAAAAACGGCGTCGGGCATCAGCCGGCGGATCAAGGCAGCCGGGTAGCGTTTCTGCAGCTGCCCGCAACCAATGAAGTACCCGGCGAACGTTGCCTGAGTGACTGGCCGGGAGTGTTTTCCGCGTTCGATCAGCTTGCAAGCGTCGTATCGACTGACGGGCTAGCCAGGCCCGACGATCGTCGTCGTAGCAAAACCGGCGGCATGCGAACGCCGCCGGTTTCAGTTTTCCTAGGCGTGTGCGGTGGCTCTGCCGCGCGGGCCTGCAAAGGCCCAGATGATCAGTCCGACGACCGGCAGCAAAACGACCAGCAGGCTCCAGCCGATTTTTGCGCCGGTGCTGGCACCGCTGCTGACGATCTGCACGATCGCGTAGATGTCGAACGCCAGGATAACCAGTCCTAACAAGCCTTCCATTTCACACCTCCCTCATTCTCTTAGTGGTCTGCCGCGCATGTCCGCGCGACTCTCAGGAATGACTAAGCAGGTATCGTGCCAATCCGTTTTCTTCGAAAAAACCGAGAGTTAGCAGTTTGCCGAGCAAGTCGTTGTTGGCAATCCCTACACGGCGTACCGGTGATATTTACAAAAACTGAGTCTCTCGTTTAAGCGTGTGGCGGACCTTGAGGATCGTGACAAGTCCGCCCGGCGAGGATCTAGTCGCTGCACTCCTGTCCTGCTCGGCATCGATCGATTCCGAGCCGATTAAGGCAGGCGAACGCCGACGGGATTCCGTGCACCGGTCTTCTCACCGGGCGAACTCCTGATGGTCTGCTGCAATCATTTTCGGTCCCACCGCCTGATTTCGGCGCTTTCTCCTGACAAAGCCGGACGATTTGATAAACGAGCATTTTGCTCTATATATATTTCTTGATATTTTATCAATAATTTCTGATAATACGGATGCGACGATCGCTTTTTTTCGTTGGTTCATCGCTGGAGGACTTGCGAGCTTTCCCACGTACTCCGCGTCGCGAAGCGGGCTATCAATTACACCGAGTCCAGTCCGGCCTGGATCCGAGTGACTGGAAACCGATGCCGACAATTGGACGCGGTGCTCGCGAAATTAGGATCCGGCACCGAGGGAAGTATCGTGTTATCTACGTGGCTGGCATTGCGAACGCCGTCCACGTATTGCATGCATTCAAGAAAAGAACCCAAAAGACTCGCAAGCGCGATATTGAACTTGCAAAGAGACGATTGCATTTGTTGGCGGAGAAATGATCGTGGTGAAGATAACGAGGTCAGGCGATAACGTATTTGAGGACCTCGGCTTCGACGGCCCTGAGGCGGAAAATCTCAAACTTCGAGCTCAACTTATGCAGGAACTCGAGGAGCTCATCCACAATAGACGTTTGACGCAATCGAAAGCCGCCGAGTTGCTCGGCATCCATCAGTCGCGCGTAAGCGACCTAATGAGGGGCAAGATCGACCGGTTCAGCATCGACATGCTCGTGAAGCTATTGGCAAAGGTCGGTCGGCAGGTTGAAATCCGAATAAAACATGATGCAGCCTGAGTGTCGCTAACAGCGTCGGTCGGTGCGGCTATGAATTTACTCTGACCCTTGACTCTGACCCCAGCAGGTCGCGAA
>JBFHXQ010000093.1:0-9410 GCA_041598895.1 Woeseiaceae bacterium
GTCGACAACATCGTGGGCATCATGGCGATCGAGAATTCGCCGTTCGGTTATATCTATCGAAAACAGGCCGCGTGGGGCGGTCAGCTCGGCAAGATCGGCAACTATGAGCTGGACTCCGAGGAGACGCAGCTGCCGTCGCGCTCGGACCCGTTCGACGAGCTGTACATCCGCAGCTGGCGCGACTCGGCACGCTACGTCGGACCGGAATTGCTCGGCACCGAAGGGCCGGAGGCGCTGATGCGCCTGCCGATGGTCATGGAAGACATCCTGGCGGGCTGGGAGCGCGCCCAGAAACACCCCCAGTTCAAGGCCGAGTACATCATCACGCACGGTATCGAGGCGTCGCTGACGGCGGCGGCAAAAGTAACAGCGGAGCGCCTCGGTCTCGGTAAAAACGAGACGGAAGATCTCGTCCGGCACTACATCGGCTTTACCCATGAGCTGCGCGGCCCGGACGTCAAGCCGGTGCCGCCGGTGATGTTCCAGATTTCGGCGTTCAGTCGGGACCACAGCCGCGAGGTTTACGAGGCCGTCACGATACCGATGTACAAGGCGATGAAACCGGCGCCGAAAATTTCGTTTACGCAGTTCATGGCGGGCAAGCACGGCTACATTGCGCCGGACGAGCAGCTTGGGTTGCCTTACGGCATCGCGCCGGCCGTGTATCTGCAGTGGGACGCCGCGATCAAAAGCGGCTGGTTCGTGGTCGACTAGAATTGCTGCGATAGTCGAAACTGTGGGAGCGGCATCCTGCCGCGATGATTTCGTAGGAGCGGCGTGATGGACAGGAAGTCAGAATGGCGCGGAGGCCAAGGATGGCCGAGAGCGAGCTAGCCGTAACTCCCGTGGCACGGCGGGTATGCGCCAGGCGGAATCAGCCGCCGGGCCGGAATTCGTCCCGGCAATGGCTCGCTTCGCTGCGCTTGATTTGCCGAGACGAACACCGCCCCGTCTGCTGTCTCTGTCGTGGGAGCGGCATCTTGCCGCGATCATCGCGCCTGGAAGGCGCTCCCACGGAATGTCCCCTCCGATCACACGGAATGTCCCCTCCGATCACAATCTCACGGAGTCATCAGCCAGCGAAGCGCCGCCAGCAGGCCGCCCGCGAGTTCGTGGGGCTTTTCGATGTGACCGTAGTGAGTCATCGGCACGTCGAACACGAGCACGCGTATCGGCGTGTCCGGATTCGCAGCGCGGAACTCGTTCGCGATCAGGAGCTCCCGGGCCTTCGACGGATCCTCGTCCCAGTGACCGGCATCGAGTGGGGCCGTCGTCCAGATCATCTTGCGGTAGCCCTTGACGGGCGAGCGCATTGTCGAGAACAGGTCCGCGACCACCGCCTCGGCGTCGACGCCGAGCTCGTTGCCCGCAAGCGTCTCCCGGATCTGCGCCTCGATGTCGGGCAGCAGGTAGCTCATGCTCGAGTGCTCCATGTCCTGCAGCGGCTGCTTGAACTGCGGCCGCCGACGGTTCTCGCGGCGCATCCACTCGGTCGCCATGTCGAGGCGCGACTTTTCCGGATCCCAGAACGGATTCAGCGGGCCGAGGTAGCCCCCCGCGTATTGATCCGGCGTTCGCGCCCGAAGCTGGCTCACGTGCGGGTATTCGTCGATCGAACGCACGCCGCGAAAGGTCTGCATCACTTCGAGGCCTGCCGGACCGCCCGTGCCCCAGCCCAGCGATAGTGCCCGCATCCTGTCCGCCAGCGCGTCCTTCAAAATGAACTGCACCTCGCCGCCCGTCGAGTGCCCGACGAGGAGTGCGGGCCCGTCAATCACTTCGTTAACGATTGCGTAAACGCCGTCGGTGACGACGCGAAACGTGTAAATGGCGTTGCGAATCTTCGCCTCGTCGGGAGAGACATCCCGGTCGAGCAGGTAGCCGGGTATGCGTTCGCCGAAGTTCGTATCGGTCCAGCCGCCGTGCCGGTAATTGCCGGGTATCGTCACGAGCAGCACCGGCACGCGCTGCGCCAGGTACTGCGCAAGCCCTGGCTCGTTCGTTGGCGCGACGAAAAACTCGTACCAGTTTGCGGCGCCGCCGTTGATGATCACGATCGTCGGCAGCCCTGCGTCAGTTTTGTCCGGGACAAGGTGGAGCGCGCCGATATCCCACTCCAGGCCGTATACAGGAAAGCGTGTCTCGTGCCAGCGTGCGACGTAGCCGAGCGTCCCTGGCGCGATCGCCTCGAGCGCGCGTGGGTCAAACGCGCCGCCGGGTGCAGCGTCCGCGAGCTCCTTGACTGTTCGGCCCCCGTCGGGCAGATCCCAACCGAGCCGTGCGAAGAGCTCCGGCGCTACAGAGTGGTAAGGCGCATCCTCTGCAAGCAGCTCGATGACCGCGTCTTCGGCAGATTGGTCTTTCGCGCAGCCCGCAACGAGCGCAAACGACATCGAAGCGATGATAAGGAAACGCCGGTGAATCTGAACGGACGGGCAGCGACAGATCGGGAAAACAGCAGCCATCATCGGCTATTCGACCAGCTTCGCCGGATCGAGGCTCCGCGCGCGCGCTTCCGCGACATAGCGCGTCGCCGTTTCAGCTGTGAAAAAGCCCTCGTCGCGCAGCGTCGTCGCGGCGGCCTCGACGCAGCGCACATAGCGATCCTGCGTGAGCGTCTCGCCGGGCGCGAGCAGCCCGAGCCGCCGCCAGGCCTGGCTCGGGGTTTCGCGGAAGTCCCAGATGCCGTTGCGATTCATGTCGACAAACGTGTTCGACTTGTCCAGCGGCTCGAGGCCGTCGCCGGTAAATGCCGCGAACGCCGTCGTGCCGGCGCCGCTTTGCGGATACGGATAGAACACGCCGAGCGGGCAGGCGACTTCGGGATAGCTGATGGCCGGATGGTCTATCGATCCGTCACCATCGACGTCGCCGATCACGTGCCAGTCGGACTTCGACGGCGGCGGCGTGCCTGTCCCCTCGACGAGCATGTCGACCGCGTCGATCGCGCCGCCAACGACGAGCGACACGTCGAGCACCAGAACCTTGCCCAGTCGGTTGTCCGGCGGCAGCCTTTCGCCGCCGTTGTGGCTCATGCTGCGGATTTCGTAGGCGCGAAATCGATCGCCGAGACCCTTCTCGACGAGGATCTTGGCATTGAGCCGCTTGTTCGCGAGGTAACCATCGGATACCCAGCCCGGACGATTCGGCGCCCGGTCCCAGATCTTCGTGTACATCTGGTGCACCAGCTCGACCTGCGGACGAAACGCGGCCTTGTCCTCGACGCTCGCGAACATCACGTCATTGCCATTACGCATAACGACTGGCAGCCACAGACCCGTCGCCGAGTCGTCGAGGAGATAGCCGTCGAAAATCGAGTGCCCGCGCGTGTCGGCATTAAGCCCCGGCGTATAGTTGATGCTGCGCGCGATGCGCGCGCCGGCCGAATGGCCATAGAGGTAGGTACGCGACGGCTTACGTCCGAGGCGATTTTGCAGCGCATTCTCGGCGACGATCGCAAAGTCTTTGATGATTGCCGCGTTGTCGTTAAAGGCCGCAAAATCGACGACTCGCCCGTCCTCGAGGATTGCGATGACTTCGCCAATACCCTGTTCGCTCGTGCGCATCGTCTTGGCGAGCGCATAGCCCTTCGCCAGCATCACCCGATCGATCTTGTCGAATGCGGCGAGCGGATTATTCGGATCGTAGTAGCGGTTCCAGATCTTCAGTCGCCCGTTGCGGAACGAGCGGTCGCGGCCATGCGCAGTCACCCACAGCTTGCCGTTCCAGTCGGCGCGTCTTTTCGGATACGCGAGGAGAATTGCGGCGCCGCGGAGGCGCTCGTAGCGTGCGATGGCGAGCAGCCGCTCGCCCGGCGTCGCTGCCTGTTCGAAGATCAGGTCGGGACCGTTCGTCAGATATTCGTGATACGTCCCGTCCATCGTGACGTAGCCTTCGGCAGTGCCGTCGAGACCCAGGTCGACGCGGACGAACTCTCGCCCGGCGTGGCTGAAGCCGCCCTCGAGCATGCGGCAGGTCTCCGGCCCGACGTCTTGCTCGATAACTTTGCGCGACTTCGGCAGAAATGAGTCGCAGGACGGAAAATTTCTGTCGGCTGCGGGAATTGGCGATGTGTGGCAGAGCGCAAGCAATACGGCAGTCAGTTGGACCGCTCTTGGAACGCGCATACGAGATCTCCAAGACAGGAACGGTGGATCAGGGGTTCGTGCGCAAAGCCCGGGATCGTAGGATCTTCATCGGAAATAAGGCGCAGCGCAGCGAGCCATTCCGATGAAGATCCTACGATTTAGGCAGCAACGTTCCGCGGCAATGTCACGGCACGTGCGCGTAGTGTAACAAAGCGCCCGACCCGACCGACGCGGCACTTGGTTTCATTGCAAATGAAAGCGAGCGCCTGCGCAGATGGCGTTACCCGATTTGTCTCCGCTGGGTTATCGTTGCCCGTATCAACGATCGACGTTGTCATTGGAGTTATCGAAATGAGAGCTGTGCACGTTCTGTGGCTATGCATGATGACGTTTACCGCCGGCGCACAAAATGTGCCCGAGGAACTGATCCATTATGCCGACTTCGTATTTTACGGCGGCAAAGTCCTTACCGCGGACGCGGACAAAGCCTTTACGATTGCGGAGGCAGTTGCGGTTCGCGATGCGACGATCCTGGCCGTCGGTTCGAGCGAACGCATTCGGCGTCTGGCCGGGCCGACGACGCGCCAGATCGATCTTCGCGGCCGGTCGCTGACGCCGGGATTCATCTACAGCGACGGCGACGGGGCGGTGCCGGCCGGGGACATACTCAAGGATAGCCAGTGGGGCGGTCGCACTCACCCGCATCTCGGCGGCGCTACGATCGACGAGGCGCTGGCGACGTTGTCTTTCATTGTCGATCGGGAGGAGGCGAACGGCGAGCCACTGTTCTTCAATCTAAGCGATTCCTGGGCGAGTGTTGCGATGCAATCCTGGGACATCTCGACACTAGACGAGGTGGCACCAGATATTCCGATCGCCGTGTATCTGGACAGCAGCTACGGCCTTGTGAACACTGCAATGATCGAGCTTGCCATCGAGAAAGGCTTCCCGCCGGATCACTTTCACCTCATCCGCGACGGCGACAACAGATACACAGGGCGTGCCGGGGCCCAGCTCGTCGGTTTCATTGGTCGCGAGGTGCGGCCGTGGCCGGACCCGAGTTGGTTTGACGAAGTGGCCGTCCCTGGTGCCGCCGCGACGCTTGCAAAATATGCGCGCCACGGAGTTACCGTCGCGACCGGCCACATGAGTGCGCCGACGATGACGGTGCTGAACCGGCTGTTTCACGATGGCGACGGCCGCAAGCTTGCGGTGCGAGTGTATCCAGGCCTGGATTTCTTACGCCAGAATCCCGAGGGCGAGCGGTATCTCAAGCGCATAGGTAACCTGATCGATTTTTCGCTGACCGACGATCGCGGTCCCATGGTGACCATCGTCGGCGCGTCGGTGGGCCCTCACTCCGGTTCGCCGGACGCTGCGGCTAGCCTCCTGACTATAGAGCCGAAGGTCAACGTGATTCCCGAGCTGAGTCCGAACGCGCACGGCTACAATCGTTGGACGGCGGAGTGGTTCACCGGCCTCGGTCAGGATGATCTCGATGAACAACAGCAGCGCCAGACTGATTTCTACAATGTGTTGCTCGCACGCCAGCACGGCTGGAATGTCACAGGCGTGCACAACATGGGCAGCGAGGCGATTCGGATCGCGATGCAGAACGTAGCGACTGCGGAACGCCAGGAAAAATTGTACGTAAAGAAACTCTGGCGTCCGCAGGGATTCGACCACAACATAGATTGGTTGCCGCAAGTCATCGAGTATTACAAGGCGAATCCGGAGCTACGTGACGTCATCCGTTTCGGGGTGACGCTCGGCACCGGAATCAATCAGCGCGACGCCGAACCGCTGGGAATCATGAACGTCGTCGAAGCGCAGTACGGTCGAGAGGGCCTGGAGCGCATGGCGCCACTCAAGACCCTTCTCGAGAACGGAATCCCGTTTCACATCGAGGGCACCGAGCCGAACGATAAGGATGACTATCCGACCTGGTATATCCAGCTTGCAGTAACACGTATTTCGGACGACGGTGACGCGGTTGCGCCGAACGAGGCGCTGGACCGCGAGGCCGCTTTCCTTGCACTGACGCGCTGGGCAGCGCGCTTTATTGGCGCCACCGAAATAATGGGCTCGATCGAGCCCGGGAAGCTCGCAGACCTTGTCGTTTTCAATGGCGACATCATGGCAGTGCCGATCGAGGAACTGCACAAGCTCCTGCCGGTGATGACTATGGTCGGCGGACACGTCGCGTACGAATCGCCCAACCTGTAAGCGCCGAATCGTCGCTCGCCATCAGGTATCGGCAGCGATGCTGGATAATTCAGTCGTCTGCGCGCGCATGTCGAGGCAGATTCCGCAGCCACGGAAGCCGAAACTTGTTCGCCTGACACATTGGGGTCGTCAACCCGCGACTGTCATTAAAGTCTTCATCGTTGCATCCTGCTTTGGCGTGTCCGGCGAACTGATTGTTGAGGATGAAACTGATTCGACGGCTTCTTGGGAACTCGTAGAAACATTCAATAGATACCAATTCACACGCAATTATTCTGCTAAACGATACTGCAAATGCACCAGCAAAACGCATACACGGACTGCTGACAGGCAGACGCAAAATCAATTGACTCCGAGATGGTTGGTGCGCGGTGTAGAGGAGCGGTCGTCGAAGCCGAGATTATTCCAGTCATAAAGGCAAAGTCTCGCACAACAGGGGGTTAGGCACATGAACAGCATACGCAATTCGATTACGGTGATGGTGGTGCTCATGATGGCGGCGTCAGCGCTTCCGGAAAACGCGAGGGCCCAGCAGCGGAGCGGCAGTACCCAAGTCCTGGAAGAAATCGTCGTAACGGCGCAGCGACGCGAACAGTCGATTCAGCAAGTACCGGTTTCGCTCGAGGCAATCACCGGTCTCGAGATTCAGGAACAGGGCTTCAGAACGATGGACGATCTGGCCGAATTTTCCCCAACCATCGAAATCGACAATCGCGTGCAGGATCAGGACATATCCATTCGCGGCTTCGGGACGACGGGCAATAATCTGACACTCGAGCAGGGCGCGCCGACCTTCGTTGACGGCATCGTCTTCGGGCGCACATCGATGATAAAGGGCGCGTTCATGGACCTCGAGCGCATCGAGGTGCTGCGAGGGCCACAGCCGGTTTTCTTCGGGCAGAACGCAACGTCCGGCGCGTTCAGCCTGACGACGCGCAAGCCGACCCCCGATTGGGAGGGTGCCGTCACGGCGGAGGTCGGTAATTTTGGCCGCAAGACCATCGAGGGGGGCGTTGGTGGACCGATCACTGACACGCTGGGCATTCGCGTTGCCGGCCAGTACGACTACATGGAGGGATTTCTGACGGACGTAATCACCCGTGAGAGATTTCCACAACGCCGCGACAGCTCTGGCCGGGTCATTCTTCGGTTCACGCCAACGGATGCCTTCACGGCTACTGCCAAAGTCGAGGTCGCCGACTCTTACATCGGGGGCGAGTCTATTGGGGTCTGTCTCGGTGCCGGCCAGGACGACTGGAGAGATCAGCGCGATGACGAGGTGCCGATCGGCATCGATGCGCTCGTCAAGGGCCGAACCAGTTTCGACCAGGTGTATGACCTGCTCGAATTACCGCCATGCGGCGGAGGAACCTCGCCATTCGAACGGATTGGAATCAAGGCGCCGGACACATACTTCTTTCCGCCGCCCGACATCTCCCAGGAAGATGCCCGGGGTACGGGTTTTATCGATACCCGGGAAGTCGTGAAAAAGATCCGCCAGGAAAGATACGGCCGCGATCTCTCGGGCTTCGACGAGTTCGAAACGACTCACGGGATGCTCGAGCTGACGTACAGATTCCCGAACGATATCGAGATCAGTTCGCTTAGCGGTTATATCGACTACGATCGAGTGTACAACCGCAACAACAGTAATTCTCCGTTTCTCGGCAACATGCGCCAGCGCAGCGAGGATCTGGAACAGGCAAGCCAGGAGATTCGACTCACCTCGCCCGTCGGAGGGCAGATCGAGTGGATGATCGGGGTCTACTGGCAGGACAATGATCTGGATCTGATTTCGGACAATTTCCGTGCAAACCTGCGCCGGTCGAGGCGATACAACGTGGCATGGGAAGACGCCGAATGGTTCAGCGCGTTTGCGACCATGACCTTCAATTTTATGGATGACAAAGCCTCGATCGACATCGGCGGCCGGTATACGGATGTCGAGAAAGAAGCGTACCTTAGGGGTTTTGGTGCGCGATGGGTCTTCGCCGAACCGGCAGATCCGGATTTCCGGGATCTCGACGACGTCGAACAGGTCGTCACGACAGACGGCGTACCCGGCTACACGCTTGCCTGGCGATCGCGCAGAATACCGTCGAATTGGAAGACGCCCATCGGCATAACCGCGCTGGATGGCACGATTCGCCGCACCCCGGGCCCGTATCAAGACGTTTTCGAGAGCACGGAATTCGATCCGCAGATCTCGTTCCGCTACCGACCGAGTGACAGCCTGTCAACGTATTTCAAATGGGCACAGGCATTTAAGTCCGGCGGTTTCGATACGGGCGTCGGCTCGCTACCCGATGAACCGGAACTTTTTTCGTTCAAGCCCGAGCAGGCCGAAAGCTGGGAGATCGGCGCCAAAGGGCTATTCTGGGACGGTCGTGCCCGGGCCGACGTGTCGCTGTTCTGGATGGAAGTGGACGACCTGCAGATCGCAACCACGGTTGTGGACGTGGCCGATACCGGATTTTCACAAGGGAGCGCAAGCACGAACGCCGGTCTGCAGCGCGTTCGCGGACTGGAGTTTACGATCGACGCGGTGCTTACAGACAATCTCCGAGCCCGGTTCGCCGGTGCAATCATGGATGGCGAGATGGTTGAATACAATGGCGCCGGCTGCACGGAAGTGGAATTCGAGAATGCGGACACCGGCCCGTGTATTTCAGAGGAAGAGTCCATTGCGCTTACGGGCGATGACGACCTGGAAGGTCTGATCGACCGCTCGGGTTCCGACGCGCCGCGCACACCGGACTACAAGTTCGCGATCAAGCTCGATTACTCGCGGCCGATTTTCAATGGCCTGATGGGTTACGCAAGCACCAATATATCTTTTTCGGACGAGTACATTACGAATGTCGAGGACTTCGATCTGGTGCAGAAAGCCGGCAAGCATGAGGACATGAATATTTCCATCGGCATCGGCGATCTTGACCGTCGCTGGAAGCTGTCCGCATGGGTACGGAACATCTTCGAGGTACAGGAAGAGTACAACGGCGAACTGGATCTCGAGGCGGACGGCATCGTTACGGATAGTTTGTCGCCTTCGAACTTCATGACCTACGGCTTGCAGTTCGAGTACAACTACAATTA
>JBFHXQ010000094.1:0-9390 GCA_041598895.1 Woeseiaceae bacterium
GGCGTACAGCGTCATCGAACCGGCGGACTGTTCGAACAGCGCCCAGAACACGACGGTCGAGAGGATCAGCACCATGAGAACGACCGTGCGACCGTACTCGGGCGAGTTGTGCGTCTTGAAGCCGTAGACGACGAACGCGACGATCAGCGCGATCGCGGCATAGACGACGTATTCGGCAAGGTTTTCGCCGCCCGGCAGAAAGCCCAGATTTGCGCCGACCGCGTACAGGCCGATCGCGATCGCCGTGCCGGCAAGCGCATAGGCAGTCGTGTTTGTGCCGGGCGCCTTGCGGTACACCATCGAGTACAAAATGATGCCGACGATCGACACGATCAGTAACACGTTCTGCGTCAGCAGAACGACCGGTTCGTGCTGCACGAGCAGCCACAGGATGCCGAGCACGGGCAGGCTCAGCAGATAGATCGACCATTCCTTGTTGACGGGCCCGAAAGCCGCCTCTTTCAGGCGCCCCGGTTCGGACGGCTCGGCGTGGCCCATCAGGTACTTCTGTCCGTACGTGAACGTGAACAATCCCAGGATCATGCCGATGCCGGCAGCGCCGAAACCGTATTTCCAGCCGAAGGTCTCGCCGAGCCAGCCGCACAGGAGCGTTGCCGTAAACGACCCGATGTTGATGCCCATATAGAAAATCGTGAAGCCTGAGTCGCGTCGCGGATCTTCCGGCGAGTACAGCTTGCCGACGATCGTCGAGATGTTCGGTTTCAGGTAGCCCACGCCCATGACGATCAGCGCCAGTGCGAAATAGAAGACGTTGAGCGCGGCCGTGTCGCGAATCGTAATCGCTTCCGACAGAACGGTACCGGCCGCCAGCACTTCCCCGCTTGCAAGCGTCAGGCTGTGGGACAGCGTCGTACCCGCCGCATAAAATATGGCCTTGTGGCCTTCGACGGCCATCAGTATGTGACCGAGGGAGAGCAGGATGCCGCCAAAGATGACGGCCTTGCGCATGCCGAGATAACGGTCGGCAATGAGTCCGCCGATGACCGGCAGCGCATAGACCAGGCCGGCGTAGGCGCCGAGCACGTCGAGTCCGGCTTCGTCGCTGAACAGGTGGTATTTGGTCAGGTACAAGAGCAGCAGGTATTTCATTCCGTAGAACGAAAACCGCTCCCATAGCTCGGTGGCGAAGCAGACGTACAGACCTTTCGGATGCCCGAGAAACTCGGCGTCGTGCGAGTAATCGTCCGCCGTAGTGGCGATGGAATCAGTCATCGAAAATCCCCCAGTGGAATTCGGGCGCTCCGCTCCCGTCAGGGCCGTCGAGCGGGGCCAGATTTAACACCATTTCAGGTGCAACTTTCCAGACTTGGCGTCGTGAAGGTATGTCGTAGGTCCGCCAGTCCGCAGGCGGAGCGCGCGACTCGCCGCGACACTCACCGATCTGCCGCCACCGCTTCTTCTTCGGCCTCATCCGTCTTGCGCGCGAAGATTCGCGACATCAGGATGCCGATTTCGTACAGCAGGTACACCGGGACGGCGAGCAAGGTCTGGCTGATCACATCGGGCGGCGTCAGGAGCATGCCGACAATGAATGCCGAGAGAAAAACGTACGGCCGCGCCTTGGTCAGTTTGCCGATGTCCACGAGACCGGTCCAGACGAGGAGCACGGTCGCGACCGGTACTTCGAACGCGAGCCCGAACGCGAATACGATCAGCGTGATGAATTCCAGATACTGCGTGATGTCGGTCATGACCTCCACGCCTTCCGGGGCGATTGCGGTCATGAAACCGAATATCAGCGGAAACACGACGAAGTAGGCAAACGCGACGCCGGCGTAGAACAATAAAATGCTCGAGGCGAGCAGCGGCATCGCGAAGCGCTTCTCCTTGCGGTACAGCCCGGGCGCAACAAATGCCCAGGCCTGATACAGGACGACCGGCATCGCGAGAAACAGGGCAACGAAGAACGTGAGCTTGAACGGTGCGAGCAGCGGCGATGCGACGGCAGTAGCAATCATCTGATTACCGGGCAGGACCTCCCGCAACGGCTCCGATACGTAGGCGAAGATTTGCCGGGCGAAGGGCAGCAGGATGACGAAAATGCCGACGACGGCGGCTGCCGTCTTGAGGAGCCGCGAGCGCAGCTCGACCAGGTGCGACAAAAGCGTGCCCTCCGCGAGTTCCTCCTCCTCGTCGTTCTTGACGGCGTCGTTCACGCGGATTTCCCGTCGGGCGGCGGCGCTTCGGGGTCGTTCGATTCGATCAATTCGTTCGGAGCGTCGGTGGCGTCGCCGGTGCCCTGTTCCGAGGCGTGCACGGGAGAGTAAGTGTCGTCATCCCGCGGCGTGTACGCCGGGGGCTGAATTTTGAGATCGTCGACGAGGTTCAGCTCATCCTCCAGCTGCCGCTTCATGACGCGGGTCATGCGGCGCGCCTGGCCCAGCCAGGTACCCAGCTGATTCGCGACACGTGGCAGGCGCTCGGGACCCAGTACGATGAGCCCGATCAGGAACAGTATGACGAGTTCCGAAAAGCCGATTCCGGACATTTAGGAAACGCTCAGGATTTCTTCTCTTTATGGGGCTCTTCAACGGGCGTGGTGTCGAAATCGGCGTCCTTCTTTTCAGGCTCGCTGATTTGCTCGCTTTCCTTGTCGGCGTCGTTGACCGCCGAGCGAAATCCCTTCACCGCGTTGCCGAGGTCGGAGCCCAGCGTGCGCAGCCGCTTGGTGCCGAAAATCGCCAGGACGATGACGAGCACGATCAATAACTGAACCGGGCCGATGTTGGAAAACATCACGTTACTCCTGGGGCACTGCCCCGTGTTGTCGTCGATCTCGCGCCCGCGTCATCCGTAGCGCTCCTGCGAGGCGAATTGTTCATGATACCTCCATGAACGGAACATTACCGTGCCGGCATCACAGCAGAGGTCAGGTCTCGAGCCAGAACGTAACCGGCCCGTCGTTGACCAGGCTGACCTGCATGTCGGCGCCGAAACGACCGAATTGCACGACCTCGAGTTTTGCCTTGCAGGCCCCGACCAGGTCGTCGAAATACGCCTTGCCCTTGTCGGGCTCTGCCGCCCTCGTAAACGAGGCCCGGGTGCCCTTTTTCGTGTCCGCCGCCAGGGTGAACTGCGGCACGAGCAGCAAACCGAGCTGTTCGTCGAGCAGGCTGCGATTCATGCGGCCGGCCGAGTCCGGGAACACCCGGTACGTCAGGATCCGCTCGGCGAGGCGCTCGACGTCGCGGTTCTGATCGTCTCGGTGCACCGCAACCAGCACCAGCAAACCGGCACCGATCGTAGCCACGGTCTCGCCGCCGACCCTCACGCTGGCGCTGGACACCCTTTGCAATAGACCAATCATTTCTCCGAGGTTCCGGTATTTATCCCTGCCCGGCGTCCTTTATAAAGGCATTGGCCAGATACGGACAGCCACCCGCAGGGCATTGTGGTGCCATGCTTCGCAAACCGGCCGGTGGGTGGAGTTCGCCGGTGCGCTCGCGGCGGGCTCCATCACTGGATGACGCCACGGAGGGCGCGTCGGGGCGAATCGGCTCCCCGGCCGGACCACGGAAGGATGGGCCCCGGTCCCTGGATCGGGGCCTTTTCCGACAAAAATCGCCACATTTCAATAAAATTCCGCGTTTCTACGGATATAGAGAACCACTCTATAGATTCTTTCAATTAGGTGGGATTTATGTATTAGATATTTGTATTTCTAACCGAGACTGTGGGGAAATCCGGTCCCGCTGCTCGCTGTCAGCCCGTCGGACGCATGCGCTGGGCCAGGTTCCTGCGAATTGGCAAGTACGGCGATCGCTCATACACTGGGCCGCTTCGGCGATCTCGGGAGTCGGGATGAAAAGACGACAATTCGTCGGCAGTCTGGCGGCGGTAGCGGGTCTCTCGGCGTGTGACCAACGTGGCGGGGACTGTGTGGAGGGCGGCGCGGCCGGACGAAAAAGTTACTCGTGGACCATGGTTACCTCGTGGCCGCCGAAGTTTCCGGGACTCGGAACCGCTGCGGAGCAGTTGGCCCGTCGCGTCGAAGCGGGATCGGACTCTCGGGTGCGAATCAAGGTGTACGCGGCCGGCGAACTCGTGCCCGCGTTCGAAGTGTTCGATGCCGTGAGCCGCGGCACTGCGGACATCGGTCACGGGGCCGCCTACTACCACAAGGGCAAGGTCGATGCGGCGCAGTACTTCACCGCCATTCCGTTCGGGCTGAACAACCAGGAAATGAACGCCTGGCTGTACAAGGGCGGCGGACTCGAGCTCTGGCGTGAGCTTTATGAGCCGTACAATCTCGTGCCCTTTCCCGCGGGCAATACCGGGGTGCAAATGGGCGGCTGGTTCAACCGCAAAATCGAGTCGATCGGCGATCTGAAAGGGCTCAAGATGCGCATCCCGGGCCTCGGTGGCGAAGTGTTACGCCGCGCGGGCGGCACCCCGGTAACGCTGCCCGGGTCCGAGATATTCACCGCACTGCAGACGGGCGCGATCGACGCGACGGAATGGGTCGGTCCGTACAACGACATCGCCTTCGGCCTGCACAAAGCGGCGAAATACTATTACTACCCGGGCTGGCAGGAGCCCGGCCCGACGCTCGAATGCATCGTCAACAAAGCGGTCTGGGACGGACTGCCCACGGACCTGCGTGCGATCATCGAGATGGCCTGCATGGCCGCGAACGTCGAAATGGCCGCCGATTACACGTACGGCAATGCGCTGTCTCTTGCAACGCTCGAAGACGATCCGAGCATCGAGGTACTGCGGTTCCCAAACGAGGTCCTGGATTACCTCGGCAAGGTTACTGTCGAGGTCGTGGATGAACTGTCCGCAAAAGATCCGTGGGCGGCACGAATTCAAAAGTCGTTTTACGACTTCAGGGCGAAGTCGATCAGGAATCAGCGCATCAGCGAGCAGGCGTTGCTCGAAGCGCGGTCCTGACGGTCGGCGCTCGAACACACACGCCGGTATCATCGCCAGGTTGCGGCAGCATCCTGCCGCGACGATTATGGTAGTACGCTGCGTAGGCATTCGATTGCAATGACGAGATGATCGGCTCCCCGGCGCGGCATTTATTTGCTCGCTGGCTCCCTTCGGTCCGCTTTATGCTTCGCAAACAAACACCGCGCCGTGGAGCCCGAGTGTCGCGACAGAATACTGCTCCTACTTTGCCCGGCTGGCATTAAGCGAGAGCGCATCCCCGGTGGGCACCCGCCCCCATCAGCTGCCGTAAATCTGTGCCGGCAGCCAGGTCACAAGTTCGGGAAATACGGCAAGCAGCAGCAGCGCAAAGATCTGGATTGCCACGAACGGGATGACGCCGCGATAGATATCGGCAGTTTTGACCGCTGCGGGGGCGACGCCGCGCAGATAGAAAAGAGCAAACCCGAATGGCGGGGTCAAAAACGAGGTCTGAAGGTTGATCGCGATCATGATGCCGAGCCACACCGGATCGAGACCCATCGCGAGCAGCACGGGCCCGACGATCGGTACCACGACAAACGTGATTTCGATGAAGTCGAGCACGAAGCCGAGCAGGAACATGACGAGCATGACGACGATAACGGCACCGACGACGCCTCCCGGCAATGCTTCGAGCACGGCATGCACGCCATCGTCGCCCCCGTATCCCCGGAACACGAGAGAGAAAATCGACGCGCCGATCAGGATCAGGAACACCATGCTGCTGATCTTGAGTGTGCTGGTGGCGATTTCGGCAAGTCGGGGGACATCGATCTGACGTCGCGACAGCGCCAGCAGCAGTGCACCCATGCCGCCGACGCCGGCCGCTTCGGTCGGCGTGGCGAAGCCGCCGAGTATCGAGCCGAGCACCGCGAAGATCAGGATGAGTGGGGGGGCAATCGCACGCAGCACCCGCAAGGCGGAAACGCGCTCATCGCCGCCGTGCTCGTGTGCGGGCATCACGTGTGGGCGGACGAGTGCAATCACGATGATGTAGACGATGTACAGCACGACGAGCAGCAGGCCGGGGATCAGCGCGCCGGCAAACAGGTCGCCGACGGACACCGTTTTCGGCGAAAAAATGCCCATGTCGAGCTGCGCCTGCTGATACGCGGAGGTCATGACGTCGCCCAGCATGACGAGAATGATCGACGGCGGAATGATCTGCCCCAGCGTACCGGACGCGCAAATCGTGCCGGTGGCAATATCGGCGGCATACCCGCGTTTGAGCATCGTCGGCAGCGACAGCAGACCCATCGTCACGACGGTGGCGCCGACGATGCCCGTGCTTGCAGCCAGCAGCATCCCGACGAGGGTGACCGAGATACCGAGCCCACCACGCAGCGCACCGAACAGTGCGCTGAGCGTCTCGAGCAGCTCCTCCGCAATCTTGGCACGCTCCAGCGTCACGCCCATGAACACGAACAGAGGCACCGCTACCAGCGTTTCGTTGGTCATGATGCCGAAAAGGCGGTTCGGTAGACCCGACAGGAGCGCCTCGTTGAAACCGCCGGCAATGACGCCGGCAGCGGCGAATATCAGCGCCGTTCCGCCGAGCGTGAATGCGACGGGAAAGCCCGCGAGCAGGATGCCGATCACGCAAAGGAACAGAAGGAACGCGACCCACTCCATTGTCAGCGTTCGCGAATTACGGCCAGTGCGCGCAGCATGAGCGACAGGCCTTGCAGGAACAGCGCGAGCGGCATGACGACGAGCGCAGTTTTCAAAAGCGGTATCAGCGGATACGGCAGTCCGCCCGATTCCCGGGACGCCTCGCGCATGGACCAGGAGGCCGCGACGAAGTCGAAGGATTTGTAGCCGAGAAACGCGCACATCGGCATCAGGAAAAGCAGCACGCCCGCCAGGTCGACCCATGCCTGGCGCCGCTCGGTCGTGCCGCGATAAAAAACGTCGACACGCACGTGCTCCTCCTGCTGCAGCGTGTAGGAAGCGCCAAGCATGAATACGACGGCATGCATCCAGGTAACGGATTCCTGGAGCCAGATCAGACCCGCGTCGAAAACGTAGCGCATGATGACGACGACGGTCGTTACCAGCACCATGAGCAGCGTCAGCCAGGACGTGACCTTGCCCGTCGCGATGCTGATGCTGTCGAGCAGACTGTTCGCGTTTCCGCGCGTGTCCGGCTGCTGCATCGGTTCGCTCAGTGCCGCCAGAAAGTTGGCGTTATCAGCACGAGCAGCGTGAAAATCTCGAGTCGACCGAGGAGCATGCCGACTATGGCAATCCACTTCCCGACGTCGCTGACTGTCCTGAATCCCGACGCGACGTCGCCGAGGCCGGGACCCAGATTGTTGAGCGTGGCCGCCATCGCCGAAAACGCCGTAACCTGATCGAGACCGGTCGACATCATGGCGACCATGAGTACGGCAAATACCACGACGTAAACCGAGAAAAAGCCCCATACCGCGTCAACAACCCGATACTGGACCGCTTTGTTGCCGAGCTTCACCGGGATCTCGGCGCTCGGGTGGACGAGGCGTACGATTTCGCGCATGCCCTGCTTGTAGATCAAAAGCCAACGGATGACCTTGATGCCGCCTGCGGTGGAGCCGGCAGAACCCCCGACGAAGCTTGCGAGGATCAGCACGACCGGCAATGCCGCCGGCCAGGCCGAGAAGTTCGCCGTGGTAAATCCCGTCGTCGTCGCAATGGACACCGCCTGGAACAGCCCGTTGATGAGCGTCTGACCCGGATTTGCATAGTGCTGCTGCTGGAACAGGATGGCGACGACAAGAAGCGACAGCGTGACAAGGAATGCGGTGTAGGCGCGGAATTCCGGATCCTGCGCATAGTGCCGGATCGAAACGAACCGCCAGGCATAAAAGTGCAGCGAGAAATTTATCCCGGCGGCGAACATGAAAATGATGGCAACGAGGTCGATCGCGGGGCTGTTGAAGTATCCGATGCTGAGGTCATGTGTCGAGAAGCCGCCGATCGCCACGGTCGAGAACGCGTGGCAGAGCGCGTCGAACCAGCCCATTCCCGCCAGCATGTAGCCCACGGTACACGCGATCGTGAATGCGAGGTAAACGTACCAGAGCGCCTTTGCCGTTTCGGTAATGCGCGGCGTCAGCTTCGTGTCCTTCACGGGTCCCGGTGTTTCCGCACGATAGAGCTGCATGCCGCCGACACCCAGCATCGGCAGGACCGCGACGGCCAGAACGATGATGCCCATACCGCCGAGCCACTGCAGCTGCTGACGGTAGTAGAGAATCGACTTCGGCAGCGTATCCAGGCCCGTGAGTATCGTCGCGCCGGTTGTCGTGAGGCCGGACATCGATTCGAAAACGGCATCCGTGATCGATAACGTGATTGCGTCGGCGAAGTAAAGCGGCGCGGCTCCGAAGGTACCGAGTACGCTCCAGAATGCGGCGACGACGACAAAACCGTCGCGAAGGCGCAGCTCCTTGCGGAGCTTTCGCACCGGAAACCAGGCGATCAGGCCGGCGAAGAGCGTCAGTGCGAAGCCTTCGACGAACGGGAGCCACGCCTGCTCGTCGAATATCATGCTCACGATGATCGGTGGCAGCATCGTCACACTGAACATCATGAGCAGCAGCCCGAGAATGCGTTGTACGACGGTCCAGTTCATTGCGCCGTGAGCTCGGTGAACCTATCTCAGACGAAGGACACGCCGACCTGAAACAGCTGTTCCAGATACTCGATCTTGCGGCGATCGGTGAGAAACAGGATGACGTGATCGTCGGTTTCGATGACCGTGTCGTGGTGGGCGATAATGACGCGGCCGTCGCGGACGAGGGCGGCAATGGCGGAACCCTTTGGCAGATCGATCTCCTCGATTTTGCGCCCGACGACCTTCGATTCGTCGCGGTTGCCGTGGGCGACGGCTTCGATAGCTTCGGCAGATCCGTGCCGCAGCGAATGCACCTTGACGACATCGCCGCGGCGAACATGCGCCAGCAGTGAACCGATCGTGACCTGCTGCGGGGAGATGGCGACGTCGATACTGCCGGCTTCGACAAGGTCGACGTAAGATGCGCGATTGATCAGCGCCATGACTTTATGCGCACCGAGCCGCTTCGCGAGCATCGAGCTCAGGATGTTCGCCTCTTCCGAATTCGTCAGCGCGCAGAAGACGTCGACATTGTCGATGTTTTCCTCGAGGAGTAATTCTTCGTCGGCCGCGTCGCCAACGAGGACGATCGCCTTGTTGAGCTGCTCGGAGATGTAGCGTGCGCGTATCGTGTCTCGCTCGATGATCTTGACCTGGTTGGTCTGCTCGAGCGCGAGCGCCAGGCGCACACCTATATTGCCGCCGCCCGCGATGACGACGCGTCGCACCGGATCCTCGAGCCGGCGCATCTCGCTGATGAAGACACGGATATCCTTGCGATCGGCGATAAAGAAAACCTCGTCGCCTTCGGAGATAACGGTATCGCCGTCGGGGAGCATGGCCTTGCCGCCGCGGTA
>JBFHXQ010000095.1:0-9297 GCA_041598895.1 Woeseiaceae bacterium
AAGAACCCGAAGCGTGGCAGGCGGCCCGGCGATTTCTCGACGAGCGCCAGGGCTTCATGGTCGAGCTGATGATTCGTAATCGCTTCGTCGGCGAGGGCGTCTCATGGCGCTCGTTCCCGGATC
Organism: Woeseiaceae bacterium; assembly: GCA_041598895.1. Lineage (GTDB taxonomy): Bacteria > Pseudomonadota > Gammaproteobacteria > Steroidobacterales > Woeseiaceae > UBA1847. The sequence goes on from JBFHXQ010000095.1 coordinate 124, forward strand.
ACAACGGCCACAAGCTCGATCCCGGCTGTTTTCGCTGCCACAGCGGTCGTCTGCAGGATGCAGAAGGGACGCCGATAACCGCAAACTGCACGAACTGCCACTCGATCCCGCTGATCACGAAACGCGACCGTATTCCCGACTATTTTCTCGCTTTACTCGACATGAAGAAGCCGGATCATCATCGGGACCCGGCCTTCATTGCCAAACACATGGACTTGGCCGGCGAGGAGTGCACGACCTGTCATGAAGAAATCCGCTATGGCGCGTCCGACAGGTCGTACTGCTCGAATTCGGGTTGCCATGGGGAAGTCTGGGAGTTCCTGGATCTCGAGGCGATGCGCAAGGCCACGCGCATTGCCGGTCAGGGGCGCATCGACTAGGCGCTGCGAGTGATCGCGGAGACCGCTATGACGCACGGCTGGTATCTACGTAACACGCTGTTTTTGTTTGGGTTGTTGGCACTGACTGTTGCCGGCTCCGCGCGCGCGAATGGGTGCGTCGGCTGTCATTCCAACCCGGATTTCTTCGTCGAGCATCGCCGGCTGCACAACTACTATCAGCAGTGGCTCGATTCTCCCCACGACCAGGCGGGCGTGACCTGCGACGATTGTCATGGCGGCAATCCGCGCACGGCGTCGATGGGCAAGGCGCACAAAGGAGTGCTACCCGTCGGCGATAACCGCAGCACGCTGCATTTCCGCAACCAGCCGGACACCTGCGGACAATGCCACCGGAGCGTGAAGTCCCAGTTCGTCCGGAGTAAACACTTCGCCGCGTTACGAGACCAGCGCGCAGCCCCGACCTGTACGACCTGTCACTCGGCGATGAGTCGCCGACCCGAACTTCGCTCGATCGTTCTAAATGCCTGTCGCAATTGTCACGGTGAGGGCAACAGCGAGAATCTGCCTCTGATCACCCGGCAGGCCGAGGACCTGTTTCATCAGCTCAACATTCTCGAAGGGCAGCTCGGCTGGACGAGGATTCACTACGAAACGCTCGGCTGGCCCGAAGACAGCCGGGAGCGCATGCGCGACCTGGAATCCCGCCACGGCCAGATCGTCAACCAGGTGCACCAGTTCGAGCTCGAGGGGACGGCAGCAGCGGCCGTCGAAATGCTGGCCGAGCTGCGGCGCATTTTCGAGGCGGCGCGGCATGCATTCGATGACCGAAACAAGCTTCAGCCCGAATAATTTCTGCCGCTGATTTACTCGGATTTTGATACCTGCCGGCGGGCGGGTAGCAAACCTGTCGTCAGTGCCTTGCGACGCAGGTAGGCATAGACTTCGAGCAGCGGCAGCTCTTTGGGGCATACATCGTGACAAGCCATCATCCCCAGGCAGCCGAAGACGCCATCCTGCGTGGACACGACCTCGAACCAGTCCGCGTCGTCCCGGGAGTCGCGCGGGTCCATCATGAACCGGGCGATGCGGTTCAAGCCGGCAGGGCCGGAAAATTCGGGATTCACGTTCGCGACCCCGCATGCGGCAACGCAGCAGCCGCACTCGATGCAGCGGTCGCTTTCGTAAATTGCCTGCGCGAGATCGTCGCTCATGCGCTCTTCCTGGGCGTTCGCGTCGAAGGCCTTACCGGCGTGCACCCAGGCCTCGGTCTTTTCGACCATTTCACGAAACCAGCTGCCGGTGTCGACCGACAGGTCGCCGATCAGCTTGAACACGGGCAGCGGATGCAGGCGAATCAGGTCGGGCAAATCGGACGTCAGCGTCCGGCAGCCGAGCGCGGGACGGCCGTTCACGAGCATGCCGCAGGAGCCGCAGAACGCTGAGCGACAGGCGAAGTCGAACTGCAGGCTCGGGTCCTGTTGCTCACGAATCTCGTTCAATGCAATGTACAGCGACATGTACGGTGCCTCGTCGAGTTCGAAGCACTGCATGTGCGGCACAGAGTCCGGATCCTCCGGGTTGAAGCGAAAAATCTCGAAGCGCAGGCGTCGCGTTGCCGAATCGTGGCTTGTCATTGGTGGGCCTTCCAGTCTCCCCAGGACACGCGGCTGCCGACAGGCTCGGACGTTTCGAGGCGGCCGTTCGCCGCCTGCGCATCTGCAACGCCCCTGTTGTACTCCTCGATCGGCGTCTCCATCCCGATGCGCTCATCGCTGCCGTAGCCGCGGTGTCCGGGCGGCAGATCGATGAGTCCGACGGGCTCGTAGCTGAATTCGGGCTCGCTCGCATCGTCGGCCCACCGCACGAGCGTGCGATTCAGCCAGTTGGCATCGTCGCGCAGCGGATAGTCCGTGCGCCAGTGCGCGCCGCGGCTCTCGCTCCGTGCCAGCGCACCCATGGCGGTCACCGTCGCGAGCCGCAGCATGCCCTTTAAGCGCAGCGCAAACGTGAGCTCCGGATTCATGCCCGGCGCTTTGGAGCGCAGCACGGCCTTGTCGCAGTCGCCGAGCAGTCGAGTGAGCTCGGCGACGGCCTGTTCGAGGTCGTCACCGTTCCGAAAGATGCCGACCTTCTCGAGCATCGTCTCCGCCATCGCGTCGCGTATCGCGTAGACGCTCGGGCCGGAACCGCTTCTCGAGAACCATTCACGCGCACGCTCCGCGGCAAGCCGCTGAGTTGCAAAGACATGGCTCGTCGAGACATCGAGGCTCGCCGCCGCGGCGTGCTTCGCGACGCTCTGCCCGACGATGCGACCCGCGACGATTGTCTCGGCCAGGCTGTTGCCGCCAAGGCGATTGAAGCCGTGCATGTCCCAGCAGGACGCTTCGCCGGCCGCAAACAGTCCGGCCATGCCGTAAGCTTGCCCATCCTTGTTGACGCGGATACCGCCCATCGAATAGTGCTGGGTCGGATGCACCGGTATCAGGTCCCGCGTCGGTTCGAGGCCGACGAAGTCCCGGCAGATTTCGACGACCTCGCGCAGCTTTGTGCGCAGGTGTTCCTCGCCGAGATGCCGCAGATCGAGCCAGAGATGCGGCCCGAACGGCGTCTCGACGCCGTTTCCGTCGCGCATGCACTGCACCATGTGTCGTGACACCACGTCGCGGCTTGCGAGCTCCTGCTTCTCGGGCTCGAGATCGACCATGAAGCGATGCAGGTTCTTGTCGAGCAGATAGGCGCCGTCGCCGCGGCAGCCTTCCGTGATCAGTATGCCGCTCGGCGACAGCGCGGTCGGATGGAACTGCACGGCCTCCATGTTGCCGAGCGGCACGACGCCTGTAGCGAGCGCGATCGCGGCGCCCGTGCCTTCGTTGATCGTCGCGTTCGTCGTGTACTGTCCGTAGATTCGACCGTAGCCGCCGGTCGCGATGACCGTGGCTTTGGCGACCACGGAAAAGTATTTGCCCGTGCGCAGGCAGCGCACGACGGCGCCCCAGCAGCGGCCGCCGTCATGAATCAGCGCCACGGCCTCGGTGCGGTCTTTGACCGTAATGCCGAGCCTGACGACCTCGCCGTCGACGGCATACAGTGCCGCGTGCCCGGTGCCCGCCGCCGCGTAGCAGGTGCGCCACTTCGCGGTGCCGCCGAAGTCGCGGTGCATGAGCAGGCCGTCGTTCTCCGGCAGCTCGTCGAGCTCGACGCGTTTGCCCTTGATGAAGTAGCGATTGCGGCCGCCGCGCACGCGCGTCCAGGGGACACCGAAATGCGCGAGCTCGCGCACGGCGATCGGCGCGTCCTCGACAAACATCTGCGCGACTTCCTGATCGGCGCCCCAGTCGGAACCGCGCACCGTGTCGAGGAAATGCAGCGCCGTATTGTCGCCGGCGCCCATGACGCAGTTGCCAAGGGACGCCTGCATGCCGCCCTGCGCGGCGCAGCTGTGGCTGCGCCTGGGCGGCACGATCGACAGGATCAGGACGTCGTGGCCGGCGGCTGCGGCTTCTATGGCGCAGCGTTCCCCAGCGAGGCCGCCACCGATTATAAGGACGTCGGTGCTGAGCAATGATGCGCTCATGTGCCCGATCCAGATAGCAAGAACTCAAGGGGCGGCGGTAAGACACCTGCCAGGACCAGCAGAATCAGGACCCCAAGGGCGAGGAATAGCCACAGCAATACCTGCTCTAGATAACGCAATGTCGTCCGCGACAGCAGAGCGCCGGCGCCCCATTTGACCGCAAGGCGGTACAGGCCGACGCTCGCGTGGAACTCGACGCACAGGAGCAGAATCGCGTACGGGAGCCACAATCCGCCGCGGACTCTTTCCAGGCTCGTCACGGCTTCGATGCCGGCGCGCGTACCGAATATCGGCGTCAGGACGTCTATACCGAGTAGTATGATGTGAAAGCTGCCAAGCACGAGTATCAGCATCCCGGTGCGGACCTGCCATATCCACAAAAGCGACTCGAGGTGTGGGCGAAACGACGACCATTCGCTGGCTGTGGAAGGACTGTTGATCCCGGAGCGGCGAAGGTCTTTTGCGAGAGCCAGCATTCGCCGACGTTCTCTCAGCTGCGCCGGGATTTTCCGGCTCGCGAGCACGGCGTGCGTGAGGAACAAAAAGAGAACCGCAAAAACCGTCGGCTGCGCGATGTAATAGTCTTCGAGAGTCGTCGCCAGCCAGTCGAAACCGCGCGCGCCAGTCAGGATAGAACCGACGAGGAACAGGTGTCCCCACATAAACACCACCAATAGCAACCCACTCGCGCCGCTCAGCAATTCGTAGAGAAGCTGAGCGCGGGGCTCGACGGCGGCTGACAGGCGCATGCTTTGATTCGGGCGCGTTGCTCTCATGTATTGAATTGACCGGTCTGCGCTGCGGACTCTTTAGTGTCGGACGGAACTCGAAACTGCCTTGCGGACATGGAAATTCAGGTCGGAGTAGACTTAACCGAGTTGTCCATGTTCCCGCGCCCGGTAAGATAGACTGCCCTGCTCGATGGCGATGACGGCCTTCGCAAGCAGCGTGAAGATGAGTGCACCAAAGGCCCAGATCGCGGCCGATACGCTGAGCTCGATGCTGGTTGGCGCATACTCGAAAATCTCCCCGAGCGGCGTCGGGACGAATCCCGGGATGACGAGCCCCATGCCCTTTTCGATCCAGATGCCGAGGAACGCGAGCACGCAGGCGATGTTTAGCGTCAGCGTTTTGCGCCTGAGCGGATGAATCATGAGTATCACGACGGCGATCACGTTCAGGGACAGCGCGAACCATATCCACGGCTGCAGGGAATCGAAGCCCTGGAGCCCGAGGAACAGGTAGTGAATCGAGGCGGCATGCGCGCCTTCGTTGTAGAAATCGGTGAACAGCTCGGCGCCGACAAAGAACAGGTTGATCTGCATCGCGACCGTCATGATCAGTGCAAGCGTTTCGATGACGCTCTGGCTGATCTTGTACGTCGTAACCTGGCGGACGATCTGCAGGATGATGATGATCAGCGCCGGACCGGAGGCAAAGGCGGACGCGATGAAGCGCGGGCCCAGCAAAGCGGTGTGCCAGAACGGTCGCGCCGGATTCGCCGAGAACAGGAACGCCGTGACGGTGTGGATCGAAATGGCCCAGAACATCGAAATCACGACGAACGGAAAATACAGACGAAAGTTCGACTCCCGCCCGCGGTAGCGGTTGTAGAGCAGATAGAACGGAATCGCGAGGTTCAATAGCAAATACCCGCTCAGGACGATGACGTCCCAGGCAAGGAGCGACACCGGAAAATTCATGCTCCCGATCACCGGGATCATGTGCCACAGCCTGTCCGGTCGGCCGAGATCGACGATCACGAACAGGATCGCCATCGTCACGGCCGCGACGGCCATGCCTTCGCCGACCAGGACGACGTCCTTGATGTCCTCGCGATGGAAGATGTAGGCGGGGATGACCAGCAGCACGGCGGCGGCCGCGATACCGACCAGGAACGCGAAATTGGCGATGTAGAATCCCCAGGATACCTGGTCGCTCATGCCGGTGACGACGAGTCCGTGCTCCAGCTGCTGCAGGTAGTTCCACACGCCGAACAGTACTACCAGCGAGAGAGCGCCAAGCCATGCCCAGTACTCGCGGGGGCCGCGCAGCATTTCGCGGATTCCGTCGATGATGAAGCGGACGACAGGCATGGGTTCGCGTCAGTCGCTGAAGTACCAGAATTTCGGCTCGGTGCCGAGATCTTCTTTCAGCCGAAATACCGTTTTGTTGGCGAGCACGTAGCGGATCTCACTGTCGGGGTCGAGCAGGTTGCCGAAGATGCGCGCGCCGGTCGGGCAGGCCTCGAGGCAGGCGGGCTGCTGTCCCTTGCGGGTGCGCTGGATGCAGAAATGGCACTTCTCGACGACGCCGCGCGGCCGCGGTCGATTGCCGAGGTAGTGCGTGTCCGGATTCATCTCCGCGGCAGGGATCTCGGGTTCGGTCCAGTTGAAGTGGCGCGCCCAGTAGGGGCACGCGGTCATGCAGTAGCGGCAGCCTATGCACCAGTCGTAGTCGATGACGACGATGCCGTCGGGTTCCATCCAGGTTGCGTCGACGGGACAAGCCTTGACGCAGGGCGGGTCGTCGCACTGCATGCACTGGACGGGCAGGTAGTACTTGCCCTCGACGGGCACGGTCTCCGGGTCGTAATAATGATCGGCATGCTCGAGGTTCGAATCGCCCTGGTCCATCTGCAGCACACGGATGTACTGCACCTGCGAGTCCCGTCCGAGGTTGTTTTCCTCGACACAGCCCTGAACGCAGTCGCGGTAGCCTTTGCACCTGGAGATATTGATCGCGTAGCCGAAGACGACGTTTTCCTGCGGCGGCGTGTTCTCGCAGTCGATTTCGACGCCGTACCGGGCTTCCGCCTTGCGCTTGATGCGTTCGAGCGTCTCTTCGATCTCCTCCGCCGACATGCGCTTGTAGTGCTTCTGGAAAAAGTCGGCAAACGCGTCGCCGAAGGTTTTGCCCCCCCAGGCCGGCTGCGCGACGGCGGCGGCGCTCATGCCGAGGCCACGCAGGAAGCGACGGCGGGCCTCGCTGAATCGGTTATCGCCGTTCCCCGAATCCGAATGCTCGCTCATCAGTCCTCTGCCTCTTTTCGGTCTACGCCCGAATCTCGCTCGTGCGACGCGCCGCGCACCAGCTCGAGCCCGACGCGGACCGGCGGCGGCGGTTTCGGTGCGCGCGGCTGGATCGACGGGCTGTGCGGATCGTGGCAGTGCGCACAGTCGTACAGCTTGCGTTCGCCCTGCCAGTTCGCGACGCGCTTGCCGTGTGCCCCGAACACCCAGTCCTTGTGCCGGTTCGAATGGCAGCCGCCGCAAACGAGGTGCGCCTGGTCGAAATCGACCGGTTCGTCCAGCAGCGTTCGCAAATAGTTGCGGTTCTCGAGGTCGTGGCAGGAAAGGCACCAGATGCGCCCGCGACCGTGCTGCAGTTCGGCCACGTGCATGACGTTGAGCTCACGAATGTCCGGATTGGGCTCCATCGCCGCGTGGCACTGGTCGCAAGGGTAGAAAAACAGGTCAGCCTTGCGGGAAACGACGGAGACCGGTGGCGAGTTCGGATAGCCTTCGAAGCGAATTCCCGGCAGAGATCCCACGCTGTCCTCGGCGGCGAATACAACAGCGGCACCGCCGGCGACGCCCAGGAGGAACGCTGCAGCCAGGCGGAGCCGCGCAGACCCGAGGACGCCAAATGAAAATTGCGGGCGCTGTCCGGGGCGTTTTTTGTTGTCTGGAGACATTGATCGCCTACGCGCCTCCACAGGGCTACCCGATGGTAGCAGACATTTTTACCGTTACTCCCGGTAGCTCGCGTAGAAGTGGACCAGCGCCTCTATGTCATCAGCCGACAATTCCGTGGTCTTCTTCTCCATAGCCGGCAGCTGTTTGCGCTCGCCCGCCGCGTACTGCTGCAGCGCCGTGCGCAGGTAGCCCTTGCGCTGCCCGTGCACGATGCTCGAATTCGGATCGCCCGGTTCGTCAGCGCCGTGGCAGATCGCGCAGCCGCTGGCGTGTATCGCCTTGCCTTTTTCGGCGAGAACTGCGTCGAAATCCTCGCCGGCCGGGGCCCATGGCAGGGCGGAGAAATGGGCGGCGAGGCTCGTTACCTGGTCTTCCGACAGCCCATTGGCCATCTTGCACATGATGGGAGCCGACGGACACTGACGATCACCGTCGATGTAAGCGTAAAGCGCGTCTTCCTGCACGATGTCGGCGACGCCGGCAATGATCGGCGTGTTCGCGTCGCCACCGCGGCCGTCCTGGCCGTGGCAGTTGACGCACATCCTGAGCGCCATGTCATCTGCCGCGGCCGGCTGAAAACCAGCCGCCAGGAACACGCCGATGGTCAGCAGCACCGAGATAAGTCTCTGATTATTCAAGTTCTGCAATCCCTCAGTACATTGAGCGGCCAGACACCGCGGTGCCCGTGATCCTAGTCGTGAACCGGGTCCCTGACGATAGGTACATCTCGCTATCGTCCTGTCTTCTAGCGCATCTGATCGCGAAGCCCGTTGACGCCCGCAAAAAACTCGCGCATCAGCACGATCCAGAGGTACTGCCCGCGCTCGGTCAGACAAATCGTCTGGCTGGACATCGTGATTGCGCGCAATACGCGGAGCAAGACGAGATCGGCCCGCAACGCGCGCATGAACCGGCCGTCGAATCTGCCCTCAGCCGACGCGGTGTCGAGTGATCCTGCAAACAGCTTCATGAGCAGGTAATAGCGCATCTGGTCGCGCACATTCATGGCCCGACACCGGACGATGCCCGACCGGCCGTCGGCCACGAGCCGGCGATAGAGGTCGATGGAGAACGTGCTGACGAACAGCTTCCCCTGAAGATAGCTGAACGATCCGCTGCCGAGCCCCAGGTAATCCTCCCGGCTGGCGATATACTCGTCGGACAGGCCCTCCGTCCTCGAGAAACACCATGCGGAAGAGCGCGAGTAACCCGCAGCGAGAAAATGATCTGCGATGAGCGAATAGAATGTTTTTTCGCGCGAATAATCGACGCGACCGACCGTCTCGAGCATTGTTTTTCTCGTACTGGCGACGGTCATCAGCGGATAAAACGAAACCTGGTCGACGTGCAGGTCGTCGATCAGGATCTGGAGGTCCCGGCGCAGCGATACCTCTGATTGATGGGGAAAATTGAATATCATATCGACGTTCAGCGTCTCGAAGACACCTTCGGCCTCTCGCAGTCGATCGCAGATTTCCTCGGCGCTGCCGTATTCGTGAAAACGGTGCATCTCGCGAAGCAGCGTGTTGTCGAGACTTTGCACCCCCACCGACAGCCGGGT
>JBFHXQ010000096.1:0-9143 GCA_041598895.1 Woeseiaceae bacterium
ATCGCAGCTGGACTCACCTGCGCCTGAACATCTATCCGGATGGCGGCGTTGCGCGATTGCGCGTATTCGGCGAAGTCCGCCCGGACTTTTCCGGGCTCGATCACCTGATCGATCTCGTCGCCCTCGAGAACGGCGGCCGCGCGATCGCGTGCAGCGACGAGCATTTCGGCAGCATGCACAACCTGAACGTCGCAGGTCGCGGCGTCAGCATGGGCGACGGCTTGGAAACCGCTCGCCGCCGCGGGCCGGGCAACGACTGGGTGATTCTCGCGCTCGGGCACCCGGGCAGAATCGAAAAGATCGAGGTCGATACCGCGCACTTCAAAGGCAATTATCCCGATCGAGTGTCGCTCGAGGCCGCGCGGTTCGCGGCAGTTGAGGAGGTTCTCTACGATAGCGATCGCTGGCAGACGCTGTTACCCGAGTCGAAGCTCGAGATGCACAAGCAGCACTACTTCGAGTCCGAACTCGAGGACATCGGGGTTGTCAGCCACGTGCGGATGTCTATATATCCGGACGGAGGCGTGAGCCGGCTGCGCGTGTACGGATACGTCGAGCAGTAGGGTCCAATGCCGATTACGCTGAAGCCTGAACCCCTGTCGCGCGAACGCTTCGCACGCTACGGTGACGTTATCGACACGGCCGGCCGGCGCGCAGATCCCATGAATACGGCGCGCTTCGAGCGCTTCGATGATTTATGCGCAGTCGATGTCGATGCCGACGGCAATGTGTCCGTGAGTATCGCGCGCTGCCGCACAGCGACGAGCCTGCCGTATCGCATCGATTGCGTCGAGCGGCACCCGCTCTCGAGCCAGGCATTCATTCCGCTCGGAGGCCAGTCTTTTGTCGTCGTCGTCGGACCGCCCGGGGAAAGCATTGACGCACAGGATCTCCGGGCCTTCCGGACGAACGGTCGCCAGGGCGTGAATTATTTCCGCGGTGCCTGGCATATGCCGCTGATTGCGTTCGAGCCGGGACAGGAGTTTTTGATTATCGATCGCGCCGGCGAGGAGCCGAACTGCGAAGAATGCGTACTCGATGATGTCGTCACTCTGGTGAGCGATGCAAAATGACGACGAGGGCATTCAGGGCGACTGTGTTGCACTGCCTTGCCGATCCGGGCGAGTCTGCCGAGGTGTCCGCGGCAGAGACATTCGAGGACGGGCTGCTCGTCGTCGAAGACGGCAAGATCGCCGCTCTGGGCCCCGCCGGGAAATTGCTGCCGGGCGTTGCCGATCGCGCGGACGTTGTCGACTATACGGGCAAACTCATCGTGCCGGGACTCATCGACTGCCACGTACATTTTCCGCAGCTCGAGATCATCGGCTCGTACGGCGAGCAGCTGCTCGACTGGCTGAATCATTACGCGTATCCGGCAGAGGCCGAATTTGCCGATGCCGATCACGCCCGCAGCATTGCCGAGCTGTTCGTCGCCGAACTGCTGCGTCACGGGACCACGACCGCGCTGGTGTTTGCAACGGTACATCCGACGTCGGCGACCGCCATTTTCGAGGCCGCCGCCGCGCGCAACATGCGCCTGATCGCAGGCAAGGTGCTGATGGACCGCAACTGTCCCGCGAATCTTCGCGACAGCCCGGAGAGTGGCTACAAGGACAGCAAGGCGCTGATCGAGCGTTGGCACGGTAACGGGCGGCTTGGCTATGCAATAACGCCGCGATTTGCGCTGACTTCCAGCCACGAGCAGCTGGTTGCTGCGGGGCGCCTCGCAAACGAGCATCCGGATGTCTGGGTGCATACGCATCTCGCGGAAAACCGGGATGAAATCGCCGCGGTGGCAAAACAGTTTCCGGACAGCCGCAGCTATCTCGATGTCTACGATGCTCGGAACCTCGTGCGCGAGCGCGCCGTGTTCGCGCACTGTCTGCATCTGGACGACGAGGATCGGCACAGGCTGGCGGAAAGGCGGGCTGCCGCGGCCTTCTGTCCGACGTCGAATCTGTTCTTGGGCAGCGGATTGTTCGACCTGCGCGCAATGATTAACGCGGGAGTACGCGTAGGGCTCGCGACGGATGTCGGCGGCGGCACGACGCTCTCACTCCTGAAGACGATGGGCGAGGCGTACAAGGTCTTGCAGCTCAGGGGCGAAAACCTTCCGGCAACGCGTGCCCTGTACCTTGCCACGCTGGGCGCGGCTGAAGCGCTACACCTGGATGATCGTATCGGCAACTTCGAGCGCGGCAAGGAGGCGGATTTCATCGTGCTGGACGCGGCTGCAACAGGGATGAGCGCACGGCGCGCGGCGCGCTCGAGTGCAATCGACGACCAGCTGTTTGCGTTGCTGACGCTCGGCGACGAACGTCACGTGGCCGCCACCTACGTCGAGGGTTGCAGGCAGTAGGCGATCGTGCCGCGACGTAGCCTTATGCGAGTACCGAATCGGCGGGCAGGTCGTCTACGACGATGCAGTTGCGACCGTTGCGCTTGCCGGCATACAGCCGCTGATCTGCAAGCTGCAGTAGCCTTGTCGCTGTGTCCTCGTCATCGGGGAATACCGCGATACCGGCCGTGAACGTCACGAATTCGGCGGGCATCGGCAATTCTGCTTGCCGGCACTTCTCGGCAAAGGCGTCCCTCAGTCGCGTGGCGATTTGCCGAGCGCCGGACAGCGGTGAGTCGGGCAGAATGACCGCGAACTCCTCGCCGCCGTAACGGCAGGGTATGTCCGCGACGCGCAGGACCTGCTGCATCGTCTCGCCGAGCAGCTCCAAGACCCTGTCGCCGGCAGGGTGACCGTAACGATCGTTGATCTGTTTGAAGTTGTCGAGGTCGATCAGCATCAGGCTCAGGGTGTGACCGAGGCGGGCGGCGCGCTTCAGCTCCCGCGGCAGGTTTTCATTGAAAAAGCCCCTGTTGAAGACGCCGGTCAGCGCGTCCCGGCTCAGTTCGTCCTTCAGCATCTCGTAGCGTTGGCGGTAGGTCAGGATGTGGAAGACATCGCGCAGCTGGTCGGAGTTGAGCTCGGCATCCTTGTCGAAAGCCGGGAACAGCTTCAGGTAGGTGACGATCACGGCCGAGTAAAAAATTGCGAATGCTGACTTGCCCACCAGCCCGGACAGCAGAATCTGGGCGAACGCGGCGTCCTGAGCGAAGTTCAGCGTAACGAATACGATCGTGTCTATCGAGACGACGCAGACCATAGCCGCTGCAATACGCCCGAACAGTGAGCGAGGCAGCAGCCGGTAAAAGAACTCGTACAAAACGATGATCAGGATGACGTCGAGACACAGCATTCCGGTGCCGACGATGAGCGGCTGGATATTCTGTATCAGGAACTCAGAGTCGAGCCCGGAGATCCGCGCCACATCTGGATCCGCCAAATGCTGCTGAGCGAGCAGCAGCACGAGCGTCAGCGTAATGTTCGCGGCGACGATGCCGAGAATCAGGGAACGCGCGTGAACCGCATCGTCGCGAATGTAGATCAGGAGTGTGACCATCAATGTCGCGGTAAAGAACACCGCAGAGCCGGGGCTGACGAAGAGTCCGGGCCACACCTCCACGTACAGTGCGGCCGCAAGATAGGTCTGCAGGTGCTGGAACGCGCCTAACGTGACGCACAGGGGCATCAGGCCATAGCGTATACGCTGACGAAAGAAGGTCAGCAGCAGCACGCTGATCAGCGTGGCTTCCAATAGCAGCAGAATGACGTGGCGCAGGGCATCCAGAGTCATGGCGGCACGATGGTAGTCGCGGGCGCGCCGGATTACGGTGACCCAGGTCTCAGTCGGCGTTCCACCCCGATTGGCGGCGCCCGATAGCGGCCTGTGCGGACGCAATTGTCGGCGCCGCAGGAATGCCGCAAGGCCACGGATCGGCGTCAGTCTTCCGGCTCTTCCTCAGCCGACTCCCGTACCGGTTTCTTAAGCTGCCGGACATAACGCAGCGTGACAAACGTGATCAGGGACAGCAGCATCGCAACCTCGAAACGATCGAACGCAATAGCAATGCCGATAAGGCCCATCGTCCAGATGCTGGCGGCGGTTGCCGTACCCGTTACGCTGCCGCGATTCTTGAGGATGGCGCCGCCGCCAATGAAGCCGATGCCGGTAATGAGGCCCTGGATGACGCGCGCCTCGCCATCGGACGTGTCGAGCACCGACATGCCGACCAGCATGTAGCCGCAGGCCGCTACCGCGACGAGAGGAAACGTACGCAGTCCGGCACTGCGCGCCGAGCGTTCCCGGTCCAGCGCTACCGGAATCGCAAGAACATACGCCGCCCCGAGATGCCAGAGATTGAATACGATTTGTGACCAGTCGATGTTCATGGCAAGCGCCTGGATGACCCGGATTGACGCCGGATTGACGTATACAAACACGGTCTCTGAAAAGCAAGCTCCGGAACCGACGCAGCGCTCATTCGTCGCGGGTCCGGCGTTCGACAAGCGGCTCCAGGCGATCGATGATCGCGCCGAGCTCCGGCCGTCGCTCCCTGAGCTCGGCGATCGACATTCCCGTGAGCTCGTACGGCAGGACCAGCCAGTCGGCAGTCTCGTGAATATAGTAGTCAGGGACCCGAATCGTTCGCTCGGTCGGGCGATACCAGACCGTCGCAATGCGGATATCGTGCGGCAGATTGCGCCGCGTCTTTTTTGTGAGTTGATCGATTACGGCCGCGACGCTCGAACCGGTGCTGTAGACGTCATCGACGATCAACAGCGCATGCCGCGAACACAGGTTTTCGAGCAGGTACTGCAGCCCGTGTACACGAATGGCCTCCGCCGCGCTGACCATCTCGGAATAACTCGGCGCACCGCGGTAGGATGTACGGATCGCGATGTGATCGGTCTTGATGCCGAGGAATTCGAGGCCTTCCTGCACCGCAATGCCGACGGCGCTCCCGCCGCGCCAGAGGCCGACGACGAAGTCCGGACGAAATCCGTCGTTGCAGATGTTCGCCGCAAGCTGGAAGGAATCGCGTAACATGTCGTCGGCGGCGACGAATCGCTTTTTCATTGTCTCATTGCGGCCGCGCTGCGCTAGAATTCAGACATCCATTATAGCCGCAGCTACGGATGCGCACAGCCATGGACAAGATCGTACTGTCGGCCCAGGAACTGCTCGAAGACTCGTTCCGGCTCGGGCTGGAGATCCTCGAAAGCGGCTTCGAACCGACATTGATCATAGCGATCTGGCGTGGCGGCACACCTGTGGGCGTGGCCGTGCAGGAGATATTGTCGTACTGCGGTATCGAATCCGATCACATCGCGATTCGGACGTCATCGTATATCGGCGTCGATCAGCGCGGCGCCGTCGCGGTGCACGGCATGAACTACATCATCAAGAAGATCAGTTTCGACGATCGCGTGTTGATCGTTGACGACGTGTTCGATACCGGACACACGCTCGCAGCGGTTATCGGGGATTTGACGAGGCGCGCTCGCGACAATACGCCGCAAGACATCCGAATAGCGGTACCGTGGTACAAGCCGAGTCGCAACGAGACCGATCTCGAGCCGGATTATTACCTTCATGAGACTGCCGAATGGCTGGTGTTTCCGCACGAGCTCGATGCATTGACGCCCGATGAGCTGCGACAGACGCGGCCCGGCATCTCCAAGATCATCGAAAGCGTCAAGACGACGGCCGTCACTGCCTGACGATGAAGCGAATCTGCGTTTACTGCGGCTCGAGTGCCGGCCGTTCCGCCGCCTATGCGCGAGCGGCCGAATCTCTGGCGGCGACGCTCGTCGGCAATGACATCGAGCTGGTTTACGGCGGCGCGAGTGTTGGCATCATGGGCAAGCTGGCCGATGCCGTGCTGGCTGCGGGCGGACGCGTGCACGGCGTGATTCCGGATTTCCTGCGGGCGAAGGAAATTGCGCATGCGGACCTGACGAGACTCCACGTCGTGGCATCGATGCACGAGCGCAAGTCGCTCATGGCAGAGCTCGCGGACGGATTTATCGCACTGCCGGGCGGCTTCGGCACGCTCGAGGAGCTGATCGAGATGCTGACCTGGGCGCAGCTAAGAGTCCACGCCAAGCCTTGCGGTGTGCTGAATGTCGACGGGTATTTCGACCCGCTGCTGACCTTCCTGGATCACGCGACAACGGAGGGTTTCTTGCGACGGGAAAACCGGCAAATGCTGCTGGCGGACGCGGATCCGGAGGCGCTGATCAGCCGCTTTCGGGCCTACGCAGCGCCGGACGTGGACAAGTGGATCGGGGCTCGTGACACGCTCGGATGACGCAGTCCACAGTTGCAAAATCTGGCTGAAAATCAGCTAGATATCCGCGCGGGCAACGTGGCGTCTGCGGGCGCGCGGGAAACCCTGAGAAAAATTGACCAAATCCGGAAAATTCTGGGCCCGAAAGCTGTGAACGGGTCCCGGTAATTCGTGGCCGCGGTCTTTACCATTTGTCGATCCACCAATCAGCGCGTGCCGCCACAATGAATCTCGACCTCGCCTTAGCCGTGCTCCTGCTCGTCACTGCGGCGAGCTATGCATTGCTCGGCGGTCGGCTGATCATCGGGAAGCGCGAAATTGGCACCGCGCCCATCGGCACCCTCCTGATCATCATTTCGCTGTGGGTGCTCGGTGGTGCAATCGAGCTTGTGGCGAGCAGCTTTGCCATGTTCTCGATCGGGCGCACGGGGCACTTTGTCGGTACCGCACTCGTGCCCGTCGCTGCGTATTTCGCCTTCCGCGAGTACACGGGCCGCGAGACGTCAATCCACCGTGTGGTCCTGCTGATGATCATTCCGATCGTCTCGATCACGTTGGCCGCGACCAATGCGTTTCACGAATTCATGTGGTATCTGCCCGCGACGAATGAGGCCGGGGAATTTTTGACACAGCCGGCCAAGTGGGGGCCCTGGTTCGTGTATCTGCACGCGCCGTACAGCTACGCCGTCATGGCAGCGGCAATTCTGACCCTGCTCACGCACAGTTCGGCCGTTGCGCGCTCGCACAGGCGCGGATTGTTTCTGCTCGTTGCCGCGTGTATGGCTCCGCTCACCGCGACAGCCGCGTACGACATGGGCATCGGCCCGAACACGATTTCCTACGTGCCGTTCGTCTTTGCGCTGATGTTGCCGCTGTATGCCTGGCTGATTATCGGCGAGCAGCTCGTCGAGCTGGCGCCGCTCGCGTACGAGACCGTTTTCCAGAACATTCAGGATCCCGTCGTCGTCATCGACGAGCAGGGGCGCGTCATCGGCCTGAACCGGTGCGCGGAGGACATGCTCGACATCACCGAAACCGCCGCATTGATGGAGCCGCTGCAGCAAATCATGCGCGGCGAGGCCCCGGAAGTTTTCGCTGCAATCGATTCGGGCAAGCCCCAGAAAATGCTGACCGCCACCGGTCGCTTTCTGCACATCCAGGTATCCCCGCTCAAAGGCAACAGGCCCTCCGTGCGCGACGGCAAGGTCGTGATGTTCCGCGATGTGAGCGATGTCGAAAGGGCGCAGTCCGAAGTACGTAGCCGGGAACGCCTGCTTCGCACGCTCATCGACCATTCGGTAAACGGCATAATCCGGCTGCGCTGGGTGCAGGACGAGGAAAACGGCGGCAAGGTATTGCGCTGTATCTTCGTCAACGCCGCCGCCGCGAATTTTCTCAATACGGACGTTGACGGCCTCACCGACGAGAGCGCGGACGAAATGATCCGACTCGCATGCGGCGGCATGAAGCAGTCCGACTTCAAGATCATACGGAACAAGTTTCACGATGCGGTCGACCTCGCCGACCTGCTCGATATCGAAATCCATCAGCGACACAAAAACACCACTCGCTGGCTGCGTCTGATCTGTCAGCCCGTCGGTGAGGACTTTGCGGCCACGTTCGTCGACGTGACGGATGGCAAGACCAAGGAACGCAAGATGGAGTCGATCGCGTGGTCCGATCCGCTGACAGGCGTGCTCAATCGGCGCGGTTTCGAGCGCTACGCTGCGGAGCGACTGGCGGAGAGCCCGGATGATGCGACGGGAGCACTGCTTTTCATCGATCTGAACGGCTTCAAGGGGATCAACGACAGCCACGGCCACGAAATCGGTGATCAGCTGCTTCGCACCGCAGCGGCGCGGCTGAAAAAGGGCCTCAGAAGCTGCGACATCATCGGCCGTCCCGGCGGCGACGAATTCGTTGCCCTGGTACCCGACGTTTCCTCCGAAGTGGCCGATCGCCTTGCAACCCGGCTGACCGACTCGCTGGAACAGCCCTACGTCATCGGACCACACGAGCTGCGCTGTGCTGCTAGTATCGGGCTTGCGCTGTACCCGGAAAATGCGAACACGTTGACGGGACTGCTTCGCGAAGCTGATCAGGCGATGTATCGAGCCAAGGCGCGCAGCCGCGGCGTCACCGATATCCGCAGTGCCGATCTGCTCGAACGCGCGATGTAGCCTCCTGCCGGCGCCCCGACCGGTCGCGCCGTAATATCGCCGGGCCTGAGCGGGTCCGTACAATGTAAATTAGCAGGGGAAACTCGCGAATGCCGATCCGAAACGTATCCGGTGCCGGGCTGCACTCCACCATCGTCGTCACGTTGTTGACTGCCCTGGTTGTCAGCTTGGCCTGCAGTGTGCACAGCCGATACGGTCATGCCGATCAGCCCATCGCGGAATCGGCCGATGCCGTGACCCCGCTCAGAGTCGGGCAGAGCGCACCCAGGTTCGCGGTCAGAAACGTCGACGGCGAGCCCTTCGTGTTCGATCCGCGAAACGTCGGGCAGCCGACGATATTCGTGTCGTTTCGGGGCGGATGGTGCCCGTACTGCAACCTGCATCTTTCCGAACTTCGCCACGTTTTGCCCGAAATCCGGGCGCTCGGCGTAGAGGTCTATTTCCTGAGCGGCGACCGGCCGGAAATTCTGTACTCGAGCCTGAAAAATCAGACGCAGGAGGACATCGACGGTCTGGACTATACGATCCTGTCTGACGCCGATGCACAGGCGGCTATCGCGTTCGGGGTCGCGTTCCGATCGAGTCCTAATCTGCACGCCAGGCTTCGCGACAAGGGCGCCGACATCGATGCGTCCTCGATGACGCGGCACGGGGTTCTACCGGTGCCGTCGGTGTATGCGATAGACCGATCCGGCCTGATCGTATTTGCCTACGCCAATCCAGATTACAAGATCCGACTCCCTGCTGACGAACTGCTCGCTGTTGCCCGCGATCTCA
>JBFHXQ010000097.1:0-9104 GCA_041598895.1 Woeseiaceae bacterium
CTTGATATCCGGGTGCCGCCTGATGACGCCCGTTGCCGAGCACGGTGCATCGACCAGAATGCCGTCGAAGGGCGCCCGATCCCACCACCCCTCCGGTTTCGATGCGTCGCCCCGCGCAAGCGTTGCAGTGACGCCCAGACGCGCATGATTGCGGCGCACAGCATCCAGGCGTTTCGGGTCGATATCGATACACGTCAAAGTCACCCCGGCACCGCCCAGTTCCAGCAGGTGGCCGCTCTTTCCGCCGGGCGCCGCGCAGGCATCCAGCAAGCGGCCGGTTACCCCGGCCAAAAGCCACGGCGCGGCCAGCTGCGCCGCAGCATCCTGAACCGACACCCGGCCGGTGTCGAAGCCGGGCAGTGCCTCGACAGAACACGGCGCCGCAAGCCTGATCGCCTGTTCGAATCCGGGTACCGTGTCCGCCTCCATACCGGCTGCCTCGAGGTCTGCCAGGTAAATGGCGCGCCCGACCGCCGCGGCATTGACTCTGAGCCACATCGGCGCCCGTGCGTTGTTGGAGGCCAGCACGTCCTGCCAGTCGTCAGGCCAATCGCGGCGCAGCGCGTCGATTAGCCACTGAGGGTGATTGTAGGCGGCCTGTTCATTAGACGGTGTCCTGGCGACAATTCGGTCGCGGATGAAGCGTCGCAAGACGGCGTTGATCATGGTGGCAAACTTCGGTCGGCGCAGGATTCGTGCGGCCTCGACGGTTTGCGATACCGCAGCGTGATCGGGTATGCGCGTCAGGGCGAGTTGGTACATTCCGACTGCCAGCAATGCGTGAATGACCGAGTCCCGCTTCTTCAGCGGCTTTCGGATCAGACCGTCAATCCAGTCCGAAAGCTGCCAGTGGTGGCGCAAGCTCCCATAGGCGAATAGTCGGAGATGGGACTGTCCGTCTTCGGGAACAGATCCCTGTTCGGCCTCTAGCGCCGCGTCGAGAGAACGCCCGTGAGAGGCGACGGCATCGACAACTCGTGCCGCCGTCGCCCGCACCCTCGCGCCTGTCCCCCGCGCGCTCATCCCGATCAGCCGAGGCGTCGACCGAGCACGTCCAACTGCTCGCTGAATTCCCGCGCCGACACGGGTCGCCTGCCGGGTCTCTGCAGGCGGAGCATCTTTAGCGCGCCGTCCGTCGTCGACACGACGATGCCGTCACCGCCCGCCGAGACGACCGTGCCCGGCGGCGCATCGACCGAAGCCGCTGCCTCGCTTTGCAGGCACTTGATCGTCTGGCCGCCGAACTCGAAATAAGCACCCGGGACCGGATTGTACGCACGCACCGCGCGCTCGAGTTCGCACGCCGGTTGTTGCCAGTCCAGCGCTGCGTCCGCCTTGCGGATCTTGCATGCGTAGGTCGCCTCGCTGTCGTCCTGCTCGTCGGCGTTCATCGAGCCCGAAAGAATAGCGCCCAGATGCTGCACCAGTAGCTCGCCGCCCAGCACCGCCAGCCTGTCGTGGAGTTGCCCGGCCGTTTCCGTCGCTCCGATCAGCGTCTCGCTGCGAGCATAAACCGGGCCACTGTCCAGACCGGCGGTCATCGCCATCAGCGATACGCCAGTCTTCTCGTCACCGGCAAGTATCGCGGCCTGGATAGGCGCTGCACCTCGCCATCGCGGCAGCAGTGAGGCATGGACGTTCAGGCAGCCGGCCCGCGGAATATCGAGAATTGGCTGCGGCAACAGCAGCCCGTAGGCCGCAACGACCATGATATCGGGCGCGAGGGCGTGCAGCTCTTTTTTCCAGTGCGCATCGCGGAGGGATTCTGGCTGCAGCACGGGAATGTCCTGTGCTGCCGCATGTCGCTTGACCGGGCTTTCGGTCATGCGTTTGCCACGACCGGCGCGCCGGTCCGGTTGTGTCAGCACGGCGATCGGAACCCGTCCGGTTGCTTGCAGTGCCTCGAGGGAACGAAGCGCGAATTCCGGCGTTCCGGCGAACAGGATGCGGGGCTGTGACGTTATTTAAAGATCCCCCGTCGTCAATGTCGCCGTCACAGGCACCGCACGACGACCGCGATGTCGTAAACGCGTCTGTTTCGAGCCGGCTCAGGCGATGGCAGTTGCGGTCTTCTGGCGCCGATCCTTCAATAGCCGCTTCCGGATTCGCTGCCGCTTGGCCTCCGACAGATAATCAACGAACAGCTTGCCGTCCAAGTGATCGATTTCGTGCTGGATGCAGACGGCAAGTAAGCCCTCGGCTTCCATGTCGACCGCTTCACCGTCGCGATTCGTGTACCGCACCCGAATATGCTCGGCGCGCTCGACCTCTTCATAGTATCCGGGCACCGACAGGCACCCTTCCTCGGTGACGGTGACACCGTCCTTCTCGACAATGACGGGGTTCACGAGCGCGTACGGCTCGCTCTGGTTCGAGGATACGTCCGCGACGAGCAGCCGGCGATGAATGTCGACCTGGGTCGCGGCGAGGCCGATGCCCGGTGCCGCATACATCGTCTCGAACATGTCGTCGATTAGCGCGCGGAGCTCGTCGTCGACGACGTCTACCGGCTTTGCCCGCGTGCGCAGTCGCGGATCCGGAAATTCGAGTATTTTCAGCTTTGCCATACTATGCTGCCTGCCGCCAGGCCGGTATGCTCTTCCACTGCCGCCCGCTCGGGGGCCGTGCGCCGCCAAAGTTTCAACAGTTCCTACAATTATCGCCTAAATAATTGACTTTATTAAATAAGATATCAGACAATGCCGCCTGCAACCCGTCCATCCAGTGCCCTGCCAGGGCTGGAACTGTGACGCAATTGGCAGCCCCGGACATACCGGAACGACGTATTATAGCAACGCTAAAAAGCTAAGGGTCTCAACACTTTGTACGGAGCACCTACGTAACCATGTCCCCCTGCATACTAGCCTCATCGCACCGTCTTCGGCTCCCGGCCATCCTGATCACGCTGACGTTCGCCGGATGCTCGTTGAATCCGTTCGCGGACGACGGTGAACCAGCGACGCCGGTTCCCGTAGACACCGGCTCGCAGGCAGCCGGTGAATCGACGTCGATGAACCAGGGCACGACGCAGGCGGCACCCGGCTACCGCGAACCGGTGCTGCAGAAAGTCAGCGACCCGGTCCCGCTCGCCAGCGGCGCGCCGAACGAATATGTCGTCAAAGTTGGTGACACGCTTTGGGACATCGCCGCAACCTTTCTCAGGGACCCCTGGTATTGGCCCGAAATCTGGTATGTCAACCCGGATATCGAGAATCCGCACCTCATTTATCCCGGAGACGTGCTGGGTCTCGTGTACATCGACGGGCAACCGCGCATCACGAACATTCGTGCAGGGACATACCGGCTGTCTCCGCAGGCTCGGGTCACGCCGCTGACCGACGCCGTCGTCAGCGTGCCCTACGAGGCAATCGCGTCTTTTCTGAGCACCGGTGTTGTCCTGGAGAGAAGCCAGATCGACAACATGCCGTATATGGTGGCATCGCGAGGCGACCACCTGATCGCAGCGGCAGGCAATCAGATTTACGTCCGTGGATCGGGCATCGGGGAACCCGGCAGCCGCTATAACCTGATCCACATCGGAGATCCGCTATACGACCCGGAGGACAACCGGCTGGTCGGTTACCAGGGACTGATGGTCGGTGAAGGACGCATCGACCGCCGCGGCGATCCGACGACCATGTCTCTCACCGACACCACCAGAGAGGTCAAGCAGGGTGACCGCTTGCTGCCGGAGACGATCGATATTCCGCTGAACTTCTTCCCGAAGGCACCCTCGAGCGTTATCAACGGCCAGATAATTTCCGTCGTTGGGGGTGTTACCCAGATCGGTCAGTACCAGGTGGTCGTCGTCAATCGCGGTGCGAGCAACGGACTCGCCGTTGGCGATGTGCTGACCGTGTTTCAGAAAGGCGATCTTGTCCGAGACCGGGTGGCCGGCGGCAAGGTGCGTCTGCCCGACGAATCGGCGGGAACCGTGATGGTCTTCAAGGTTTTCGACCGTATCGGTTTCGGCCTGGTGATGGAGGCAACGGAAGCGCTTCACGTCGAAGATTACGTCCGTAATCCAATCTGATGACACCTTTATAACCGGACGGTGAAAAACGGCGCGTTATGCGCCGTTTTTTTTGCCGACAAACTCTCTTCTGCTGCCAGTAATGCGCCGGGCCCCGGCACGCGGACACGGTATCATGTGTCAATGGCCGCCAGTCCGGAGCCCGCCTTATGGGCGAACACAACCGCGCATGGTTGATTCTTGCGAATGCCCGCGTGACCGCGCAGGAGTATCGAATTCTCGAGCACCGGTTCGGTGACCCGACCGAAATCGTTGCGGCGCCTGTTTCGAGTCTCGCTGACGCCGGCCTGTCGGACTGGAAATGTGAAACCATCAAGAATTTACCGCCGGCACAGCTGGAACTGGAGGAGGCCTGGCTTGCCGGGGACCGACATTCGCTCGTCACGCTCGGTCAATCTGACTACCCGGAATTACTGACACAGCAGGTCAGTCCGCCACTCGTCCTCTACGTCGATGGAGATCCCGACGCGCTGCACAGGCCCGCGCTCGCGATCGTCGGCAGCCGCAATCCGACGGCAGGCGGCAGACGTAACGCCCGCGAGTTTTCCCGGCATCTCGGACGCATGGGATTTTGCATCGTAAGCGGGCTTGCACAGGGTATCGACACAGCCGCGCATCGGGGTGCCCTCGATGTCGGCGCTTCCACCGTTGCATTCCTCGGTCACGGGATTGATAGCATCTACCCGGCGCAAAACAGAGATCTTGCCGAGGCAATCGGCAACGCTGGCGCAATCGTCACCGAATTCCCGCTGCAGACGCCACCAGAGCGCCACCATTTTCCCGAACGCAACCGCCTCATCAGCGGTCTTTGTCTCGGCACGCTGGTCGTGGAGGCCGCGCGGCAGAGTGGCTCACTCATAACGGCAAGGCTTGCGGCCGAACAGGGTCGCGAGGTCTTCGCGCTTCCCGGTTCTATCCATAATCCGCTGGCGCGCGGCTGCCATGCGCTGATTCGGGCCGGTGCAAAGCTCGTAGAAACCGCAGATGATATCGTCGCCGAGCTCGGCCCGCTTGCTGCACACCTGTTGCAAATCCCAGAAGAATCAAATGGAAAACCCGACACGGCGACCGTTGCAGACGCTGAATATGTCGAGTTACAAAAACATCTGAGCCATGATCCTGTCGGCATCGACGAACTCGCGGAAAGCTCGGGTTTGACGATCGATAAGCTTTCCTCCATGCTTCTGATCCTGGAGCTAGAAGGAACGGTCGAAGCGCTGTCTGGCGGACGGTACTCGCTCGCGAAGTAAACGAATCTGGAACGCCTATTGAAGGGAGCAGCTCCAGGCATGAAGGAAAATGTATTCGACGTATTGATGTATCTCTTCGAGACCTACGTCGACACCGAAGACGACCCCGATACAGATCAAAACGAGCTGCGCGACGAACTCGTGCGCGCAGGCTTCGGCGATCCGGAAATCGATCGCGCTCTGGACTGGCTGGACGGTCTGACCGAACACCAGGACAGCCTCGTCTACAATTCCCAAACGGAAAACGGCACACGCATTTACAACGATCTCGAACAGGCGCGAATCGACGTCGGCTGCCGTGGCTACATCTCCTATCTCGAGCAGATCAGAATCCTGTCACCCCCGCAGCGAGAAATACTCATCGACCGGCTGCTTGCGCTCGATACGCCGGATATCGACGTCGATCAGGTCAAGTGGGTCGTCCTGATGGTTTTGTTCAGCCAGCCCGGCCAGGAAAGCGCATACGCGCGCATGGAAGACCTCGTATTCGAGGAAAGCAGCGGCGTTATCCACTAGGTTTCGCTCCGTCGACCGACGGTAAGCGCCCGGCTCGGCGCGGGATTTCGTGCCTCGGCCTCCATGCTGCGCCGCGATTGCCGAAATGCGAATTTCTTGACAGACCCTCATCAAGTATGTCATCAACCGCGGCGAAACTCGCGGCTGCTGCGCTTCCGGGCCCGCGTCAACACTGCAGCTGTCATCACCGATTTGTTCAATGCCGAAAAACCTCGTCATAGTTGAATCGCCTGCCAAGGCGAAGACGATCAGCAAGTACCTTGGCAAGGATTTCGAAGTCATGGCCTCCTATGGCCATGTCCGCGACCTCGTGCCCAAAGCCGGCGCAGTCGATCCGGATGACGGCTTCTCGATGAAGTATCAGCTCATCGAGCGCAACGAAAAACACGTCAACGCAATCATTCGTGCATTGAAGAAGGCAGACGCCCTGTATCTCGCAACCGACCCGGATCGGGAAGGCGAAGCGATCTCCTGGCACCTGGTCGAGCTGCTGAAAGAGAAGAAAGCCCTGAACGGCAAGTCGGTGCATCGCGTCGTTTTTTACGAAATCACGAAGGGCGCCGTGCAGGAAGCCATGGAACATCCGCGCGGAATTTCCGACGAGCTCGTCGGGGCGCAGCAGGCTCGTCGGGCATTGGACTACCTCGTGGGCTTCAACCTATCGCCGCTCCTCTGGAAAAAGGTGCAACGCGGCCTGTCTGCAGGGCGGGTCCAAAGCCCGGCTCTGCGAATGATCGTCGAGCGCGAGCTCGAGATCGAAGCATTCAAATCGCGCGAGTACTGGAGCATCGAGGCAGATGTCAGCAAGGACGACCAGCCCTTTGCTTCCCGCCTCGTTCAATATCACGGCGACAAGGTCGAGCAGTTCAGTTTTCAGAACGAGGCAGAGGCGCGTGATGTCGAAAAGACGCTCGCCGCTGCCGCCTGCGGCACGCTCAAGGCCGTCCTCGTCAAAAAGCGCCAGCGACGCAGAAACCCGGCTGCACCGTTCACGACGTCGACACTGCAGCAGGAGGCTTCCCGCAAGCTGGGGTTCAGTGCGCAGTGGACGATGCGCGTTGCACAGAAGCTATACGAAGGGATCGAGCTTCCCGACGAGGGCAACGTTGGCCTCATTACCTACATGCGTACGGACTCGGTGACCGTCGCTGATGCCGCCATCGGTGAAATTCGGGAGGTGATCGAGGACCGATACGGCCGTAAGAACGTTCCCGAAACGCCGCGCAAATTCAAGACGAAATCAAAGAACGCGCAGGAAGCCCATGAAGCCATCCGTCCGACATCGGTGGCCCGCACGCCGGAATCCCTGAAGGGCGCCCTCGACAGCGAGCAGCTGCGTCTCTACACCTTGATCTGGCAGCGTACGATGGCATCACAGATGGTGCCGGCGCTGTTCGACACAGTGGCGATCGACTTCGCTGCTGGCCCGGACGATGCCGGTCATCGCTTTCGCGCGAACGGATCGGTACTGGTCGATCCCGGATTCATTGCGGTCTACAAGGAAAGCAAAGACGACAACGAAGACGACGATGGGGATCGTTTGCTTCCGGAGATCGCCGAAGGCGATATCGTCAGCCTCGACCAACTCCGTCCCGAACAGCATTTCACCGAACCGCCGCCGCGATTTACGGAAGCGAGTCTCGTCAAGGCGCTCGAGGAATACGGCATCGGCAGACCGTCGACTTACGCGAACATCATTGCCACGCTCAAAAATCGCGAATATGTCGAAATGGATGCGAAGCGGTTCATTCCGACCGACATCGGCCGAATCGTCAATGGGTTCCTGACGGATCATTTCACACAGTACGTCGATTACGATTTTACAGCGCGTCTGGAAGATGATCTCGACGCCGTGTCTCTCGGCGAGAAGGACTGGGTGCCCCTGCTCGATAATTTCTGGAAGCCTTTTCAGGCGCTTTGTGAAGAAAAGGAAACATCGGTGACGCGCGAACAGGTCGCGCAGGCGCGCGAGCTCGGCACCGACCCGAAGAGCGGCAAGCCCGTGACCGTGCGAATCGGCCGATTCGGACCATTCGTGCAGATCGGCACCAAGGACGACGAGAAAAAACCGAAATTCGCCGGCCTGCGCCCGGGGCAGAAAATGAGCGATATCACGCTCGAGGAAGCGCTCGAGCTGTTCAAGTTACCGCGCAAGCTCGGGGAAACGCCCGACGGATTGCCCGTCAGTGCAAGCATCGGCCGATTCGGGCCGTACGTGCGCTACGGTGACAAGTACGTCTCCATGCGCGACGACGATCCGTACACGATCGAGCTTCCCCGGGCTCTCGAACTCATCGAGGCAAAGAAGATTGCCGATGCAGAGCGGATCATTCAGGACTTCGAAGACGAAGGCATCCAGGTTTTGAACGGACGTTACGGGCCGTACGTTACGGACAAAAAGAAAAATGCACGCGTTCCGAAAGATCGCGACCCGAAATCGCTGACACTCGACGAATGCAAGGAGCTGCTTGCGGCAGCGCCCGAGCGGGGTCGTCGCGGCAAGAAAAAGAAAACCTCCAAGACCGGCGCGGCGGAAGGCGACTCGGGTAAGACCAAGAAAAAGGCTGCCGCAAAAAAGAAAGGCGCGAAAAAGAAAACGGCAAAGAAAAAGACTTCCGGCAAAAAAACGGCGCGCAAGAAAGCCGTAGGCAGCAAACGCGGCAGCGAGAAAACCGCCGGCTGACAGCGCGGACAGCGCATGCATATGAATATTCACCGGGCCGCCGATCTTCTGCTGGGAGGCGGCGTAATCGCGTATCCGACGGAGGGTGTTTTCGGCCTCGGCTGTCTTCCGGACGATGCGGCGGCGGTGCTTCGCGTGCTCGCCATCAAGGGGCGGGATCCTGGTAAAGGGCTTATCCTGATCGCTGATACGGCGACGAGATTGGACGGCTGGATCGCGATGCCCATAACGGCTATTCCAAAACCCAATCCGGACCGGCCCGTTACCTGGATCGTTCCCGCCACGCCCTGCGTTCTGCCAATCGTTTCAGGTGTGCATGCGAATATTGCTGTGCGGATTACGACGCACACGGTCGCGGCGATGCTGTGCAGTGCTGCGCAATCGCCGCTGGTTTCGACGAGCGCAAACCTGGCCGGAGGACGTCCGGCTCGCAATCGCTTCGTGCTTCGCCGCAAGTTCGCTGGTCTTGTAGACTTCATTGTTCCGGGTGACTGTGGACCGGCAACCGGTCCGTCGGAAATTCGTAATCTCGCGACGGGCGAGATATTGCGGCCGGGACGAAGATGAACGAAATCAGCGACGTCAAGAATTATCTGGAGGGCCTGCAGCAACGAATCGTCGC
>JBFHXQ010000098.1:0-9094 GCA_041598895.1 Woeseiaceae bacterium
GAGTACGGCGGCTGCGCAAGTTTGTCGCGTCCTTTCGAGAAATAGTTGACACCGTTCCTGTCGACGAGACTCATGTGCAGGTGCAGGCCGCTGCCGGATTCTCCCGCGAAAGGCTTGGCCATGAAACAGGCGACGAAGCCGTGCTTCCGTGCCGCGGCTTTGACAACACGTTTCAGCAACACTGCGTGATCACAGGCGAGCACGGGATCGTCGATGTGCCGGAGGTTGATTTCGAATTGCCCCGGGGCGTATTCGGCAATCGCCGTATCCGCCGGAATCCGCTGGGCTGCGCAGTAATCATAGACGTCCTGCAGAAAGGGCTCGATTTCGACGAGATCGTCCGGGTGATACACCTGCGCGCCGGGCTGAGGCCGCCCGATGCCCGGAACGCGTGCGCCTCGTGGCGTCGGCCGGTCTGCATTGCGGTCAAGGAGGTAGAACTCGAGTTCGGTTGCCATGACGATCTTGAGCCGTTTCTTGTAAACCGGCGCGAGGGCACGCTCCAGCACGGTGCGCGGATCCGCGAAAAAAGGCTCGCCGCCGTGGTCGAAAATGCGAAACAGACCCTGGGCGCTCGGTCGCGTCGTCCATGGCATCGGCGTGAGACTGCCGGGTACGACGGCGCAGGGATAGTCCGGATCGCCGTCTTCGGGACCGAACGGCATGCCGCTGATGACTTCGCCAAGCGTCGAAAGCAATACGGTGCCGGCGCAAAACGGGAAGCCGTCCGTCATCGTCTTGGCGAAATCGGAGGGCCGGATACGCTTGCCCTTCAGCACGCCGTGCATGTCGGCAACGAGAAGTTCCATCATTTCCAGGTCGGAATGCTTGCGGCGCAGGCGCCGCAACTCTGTCTGCAAAGATTTTTTATTTTTTGCGTGCATACATTGCGTCCGGTAATCGCATTGTTGGCAGCTTTACTGATCCGGCGGATGCCTGCAAGTGCCGATTCCTGCCGGCGGTGCAGCTGATCATCAGAGCCGTCGGGAAATGAATGGCGCCAACTTGCCGTGCTACTATCCCGGTCTCGCCGCTTGCGGGGCCAACAAGATCAATAACTTCATGCCGCTTTGCTGCAAACGACTCGTATCCCGAACGGTGTTTCTCGTTGTCGTGTTGGCCATCTCCCGAGTCGCCGGCGCGATCGAAATCGTACCGCCCAAGGTCGTTTTGGTGAATGTGCCCGCGTCCGTAACCGTGACGGGCGTTGCGCCCGGGGCCAGCGTTACGGTCCAGCTGGATACCGATCGTCGTATCGCCGTTGCCGGTCCCGACGGCATGGTCACGGCGGATGATCTCGTCGCAGATCGGGTCGGGGTCGCGGCAATCAGTGCCGCGGCTGGCGACGCTTCGGCAACGCTCGACGTCCGGGTGATACCCGGCTGGGTATCGCTGCTTCCGGCGGTATTCGCGATCGTCATTGCGCTGGTCATCCGCAATGTCGTGCCCGCGCTCCTGCTCGGTCTCTGGTTCGGCGCGATGGCGCTGCGCTCCTTTACGCCGTCCGGGGCCGGACTAGGCCTGCTCGATACGTTCCAGGTTTTCGTGGCCGACGCGCTAGCGGACGCGGATCACGCGGCCATCATTTTGTTCACGATGATGATTGGCGGCATGGTCGGCATCATTACCCGGAATGGCGGCATGGCCAGCATCGTTCGCGTCATCGTGTCGCGCGCCAAAACCGCGATCGGTGGGCAGGTCGCGGTATGGCTGATGGGGCTCATGATTTTCTTCGACGACTACAGCAATACGCTGGTTGTCGGAAACACCGCACGCCCGCTGACCGATCATCTGAGAATATCGCGTGAAAAACTCGCGTATATCGTTGACTCGACGGCGGCTCCGGTCGTCTGCATTGCGCTGATCACAACCTGGATAGGTTACCAGGTCAGTCTGATCGATCAGGCACTGCAAGGTATCGAAGGGCTGAACGCCATGACCGGGTATGGAGTATTCCTGCATTCCATTCCCTACAGTTTCTATCCGATTCTCGCGGTCGTGTTCGTCGTTTCCGTTGCCTCGACCGGCCTTGACTTCGGACCCATGTTGAAGGCCGAAATACGTGCGCGATTCGGGGACGTTGCGCCGACGCTCGCCGACGAGACACCCGCGATGCAGAGTGACGAGCTCGAACCGAAAGCGGAAGTGCCGCTCCGTCCGGTGAATGCTTTCGTTCCGATTATCGTACTCATCGTAGCCCTCGGATTCGGCCTTTACGTCACGGGTGAGGGCGACACTTTGACCGAGATCATCGGCGAATCGGATCCGTACAAAGCGATGATGTGGGCGTCGTTTATCGGCGCGCTCACGGCGGCTGCAATGTCGATCGGGCAGCGTATTCTCAGCGCGCACGAAACCGTGGATGCCTGGTACGGCGGTGCGCGGGCGACATTGTTCGGGATGATCGTGCTGATTCTCGCCTGGTCGCTGTCCGCGGTGACCGTCGCGCTGAATACCCAGGGCTATCTCGTCACGATACTCGGTGACGCGGTGCATCCGGCATGGTTGCCGGCGGCCGTCTTCCTGCTGGCGGCGGTGACGGCGTTTTCGACCGGCACGAGCTGGGGCACGATGGGTATTCTCGTGCCGCTGGTCGTACCGCTCGCCTGGGCCGTGATGCAGACAAGCGGGATGAGCGGGCCGGCCGACATGCACATCCTGTATTCGTCAGTCGCATGCGTTCTGGCCGGCGCCGTGTGGGGGGATCACTGTTCACCGATCTCCGACACCACCGTATTGTCATCGATCGCGAGCGGCTGCAATCACATCGAGCACGTGCGTACTCAGATGCCGTATGCGCTGCTCGTCGGTATCGTCGCGCTCGCAGTCGGCACGATACCGGGCGGTTACGGTGTGTCTCCCCTGGTATCGCTGCCCGTCGGCATGGTGATACTTGTTGCGCTGCTGCGCGCATTGGGGAAAAGGGCTGACGACGTCACGGCCTGACCCGCATCGAGGACCGCACGGTCCATGCCGGAGGCCCGTCGGAACGCGCGCAGGTCGTGTACTTGGCCTCCCTTCGTAGCGTATCCTAGTTCTACCGCCGCGATTACAGGAGTATTGGGGTTCGTCCCCATATGAGTGCCAAACCAGTCATCGGCGTGCCTGCCGACCGGCGCACGATCGAGCCGCATCCGTACCACGTCGGCGGCGAGAAATATCTACAGGCGTTGATCGACGGCGCGAGCGCGCTGCCGGTGCTGATTCCGGTGCTTGCCGAGCATCTCGACGTCGAGGATATTCTCGACAGCGTGGATGGCATCCTGCTCACCGGCAGCATGACGAATGTCGAGCCGCACCGCTACGGTGGCGAGCCCAGCGCGCCGGGTACCCTGCACGATCCGCATCGCGATGCCCTGACGCTGCCGCTCGCAGAGCGCGCAATCGAGAAGGGAATACCCCTGTTTGCCGTGTGCCGCGGATTTCAGGAGCTGAACGTCGTGCTGGGCGGCACGCTGCACCAGAAGGTGCATGAGGTCCCCGGCTATCACGATCACCGCGAAAACCCCGATGATCCTCTGGACGTGCAGTACGGGCCGTCGCATTCCGTAACGCTCGTCGAGGGAGGGCTGCTCTGCGAACTCGCTGGAACAACGTCGCTTACCGTGAATTCCCTGCACTCCCAGGGCGTCGCACGGCTCGCGAAGGGCGTAACCGTCGAGGCGATCGCCGACGACGGCCTGATCGAGGCGTTCCGGGTCGATGGTGCAGCTGCGTTCGCGCTCGCCGTGCAGTGGCATCCGGAGTGGCGCATAACGGAGAACGAATTTTCGATGGCGATGTTCGGCGCATTCGGTGCAGCATGCCGCGAGCGGATGGGTCGACGAAAGGTGAGACATGCAGAGGGATGAGATATTTCAACCGTGGCTGACGGAACGCGGCATCGAGGATGTCGAGGCGTTCGTTCCGGATATGGCGGGGGCCGCACGCGGCAAGGTCGTGCCTGCCGACAAGTTCGGGACCGCGCATATGACGATGCCCGAGGCGATTTTCTGCCAGACCGTTTCGGGTGGCTACATCGAGAACGCAGCGAATGTAGAAGATCGGGACATGCTGTTGGTGCCGGATGCCTCCACGTTGCGACCGGTACCCTGGGCGTCTGACCCCGCCGCCTCGGTTTTTCTCGACTGCTATCGGCGCGATGGTACGGCGGTCGAGACGTCGCCCCGGGGCGTGCTTCGCAACGTTCTGGGCAAATACGAGTCCCAGGGCTGGATCCCTGTCGTCGCACCGGAAGTCGAGTTTTATCTGCTCAGTCCGCAGACGGATCCGCGCGACGAAGCAGAGCCGCCGGAGGGCAGGCTCGGGTGGCGGGAAGGGGCACGTCAGCCCTACAGCATCGACACGATGAACAATTTCGACCCGTTCATTAATACGGTGTATGAGAATTGCGAGTTGCAGGGTATCCGAATCGACACGCTGTCGCAGGAACTCGGACCCGCGCAGTTCGAAATCAATTTTCTGCACGGCAATGCCGTGGACCTGGCGGATCAGGTGTTTTTGTTCAAGCGCACGATTCGCGAAGCAGCGGTTGAGCACGGCATGCATGCGACCTTCCTTGCGAAGCCCATGGCAAAGCAGGCGGGAAGCGCGCTGCACATCCATCAGAGCGTCGTCGACAAGGCGGGCAACAATATATTCTCGACCGCGTCCGGCGAGGCGAGCGAAAACTTTTATGGTTTTCTCGGCGGGCTGCAAAAATACTCGCCCGATGCGATGCTCATTTTCGCACCCTACGTAAATTCGTACCGGCGCTTTCTGAACCCGGCCGCGTCCCCGGTCAACCTCGCCTGGGCGATCGATAATCGAACGGTTGGTCTGCGCGTACCGGATTCGGAACCGAACGCAAGGCGCATCGAAAATCGTCTGCCCGGATCCGACGTGAATCCGTATCTGGCACTTGCTGCGACGCTGGCCTGCGGTTATCTCGGCATGCTGGAAGGGCTGAAGCCGACCGCGATGACGAAGGGCAGCGCCTACGGCGGTGACTTCGGCCTGCATCGGCATATCTACTCCGCGATCGAGGCACTTGCGGAAAGCAATGCCATGCGCAGCATTCTCGGGAACGAGTTTGTCAGCGTGTACTGCAATCTGAAGGATGCCGAGTACCAGGAGTTTCAGGAGATCGTCACGCCCTGGGAGCGCGAGATTCTCATGCTCAACGTCTGACGCCCGGTTCGTCGCGAGAAACACGCGACGCGATCAGCGGCGTTGGCTATCATTTCAGCAGGAACCGATGATCGAGGACAAAAATGGCAGCGATCGAGAAGCGATCGGGCAGTGAATGGCAGGATCTGGACAAGCAGCATCATCTGCATCCATTTACCGATCACAAGGCCTTGCACGCCAAGAAATCGCGCATCATCACGCGTGCCGACGGAGTTTATATCTACGATGCGGACGGCAATCGCATTCTGGACGCAATGTCGGGTTTATGGTGCGTTAACGTCGGCTACGGCAGGCAGGAGCTCGTCGATGCAGCGACGCAGCAGCTCAGCGAATTACCGTACTACAACAACTTTTTTCAGTGCGCGCATCCGCCGTCGATTCACCTGGCGGCTACGCTGACCGAACTCGCGCAACCGCAGCTGCAGCACGTTTTCTTTGCGGGCTCGGGGTCCGAGTCAAACGATACGATTGTCCGGATGGTGCGTCGTTACTGGGATCTGCTGGATCAGCCGAAACGGCACACGATCATCAGTCGCCGCAACGCGTATCACGGCTCGACGGTTGCCGCGGCGAGCCTCGGCGGCATGAAACCGATGCATGCGCAAAGCGGCTTGCCGATTCCCGGCATCGAGCACATCGATCAGCCGTACTGGTTCGGAAGTGACCGGTCACAGTCGCCGGACGACTTCGGATTCGCCTGCGCGCGTCTGCTCATGCAGAAAATCGAGGAAATCGGCCCGAAGCGTGTCGCTGCGTTCATCGGCGAACCGGTGCAGGGCGCCGGCGGCGTGATTATTCCGCCGGATACGTACTGGCCCGAGATCCAGCGGATTTGTGATCATTACGGCATCCTGCTGATTTCGGACGAAGTCATTACGGGATTTGGCCGTCTCGGGGAGTGGTTCGGCGCCGATTACTACGGGACGCGGCCGGACTTCATGCCGTTCGCGAAGGGCATCACGTCCGGCTACCTTCCGCTCGGCGGCGTTCTCGTGAGCGACCGCGTCGCAAACGTTCTGATCGACAAAGGGGGCGAATTCTTCCACGGGTATACTTACTCCGGCCACCCGGTCGCGTGCGCAGTCGCCAGTGCGAATATCGAAATCATAAAGCGCGAAAAACTCGTTGATCGCGTGCGTGACGATATCGGCCCGTATCTGCAGCAGCGCTGGCATACGCTCGCGGATCATCCTCTCGTCGGTGAGACGCGGATGGTCGGACTGATGGGTGCGCTCGAGCTTGTCGCCTGCAAGAATCCAATAACGCGTTTCGCGGAGAAACGACAGGTCGGCGTCGTGGCCCGTGACTTCATGATCGACAACGGGCTCGTGCTGCGTGCCGTCGGCGACACGATCATCGCCGCGCCGCCGTTTGTCTTGAGTCATACCGAGGCCGACGAACTTGTCGAGAAGGCCTGGAAGTGTCTCGACCTGACTCGGCGCGCGGTCGAGGCCTGAATGGCTCGGTAGCCAGAGGCCAATGGACAAGCACGGCAACGACCACGCCATAACCAGGGAGTCCCTGAAGGGCACTACGCCGGAACCGACGTACGGCGGTGTGCTGTCGTTCATGCGGCGCAAGTATACGAAGGACCTCGACGGCGTCGATGTCGCCGTGACCGGGATTCCCCTGGACACGGCGACGACGAATCGGCCGGGCGCCCGCTTCGGCCCGCGGGCCATTCGTGCCGCATCCTCGATCATGGCCTGGGAGAAGCCCTACGGCATGGACTTCGATCCGTTCGATCGGCTCGCCGTTGTCGACTGCGGCGACTGCATGTTCGACTTCGGCCGGCCGGAGCACGTCCCGCGGCAAATCCGCGAGCACGCAGCGGCGATCATCGACAAGGGACCGGCTCTGCTCAGCCTCGGCGGCGATCACTTCATGGCCTATCCGCTGATCCAGGCACATGCGGCGAGGCACGGGGCGCCGCTGTCAATCATTCATTTCGACGCCCATACGGACACCTGGGCCGATGCCGACGGCCGCGTCGATCACGGCACGATGTTCTATTTTGCGGCGAAGGAAGGCCTCATCGATCCCGAAACGTCGGTACAGATCGGTATCCGGACAACGAATCCCGATACGCTCGGCTTCAACATCATCGATGCGGCCCAGGTGCACGAACGCGGTATTGCCGGCATTGCTGCGCAGATTCGTGACATCGTGTCCACGCGAAACGTCTACCTGACGTTTGACATTGATTGTCTCGATCCGAGCTATGCACCCGGAACGGGCACACCGGTGTGCGGAGGATTGACGTCGTTCCAGGCGCTCGAGTTGCTGCGCTCGCTCGCCGGCATCCGCCTGGTCGGCATGGACGTCGTCGAAGTCGCGCCGGCCTACGACGTGGGCGAGATTACGGCGCTTGCCGCGGCGCACATTGCGATGGAGATGCTGTATCTCTACGCGAACCGGCCGGCCCGCTGACGCGTCGACAACCACATTCCGCATTTCCCTGCTTTATTGTGATCGCCTGCAGTTTGATTGTCTGACGATGCGGAATGCCCCCCTTCGCTTCCCCAGGACGTCAGCCGACGAGTTTATCGAGGCCGGCTGCGTAGTCGCCTTTCGGCCGAACGCCGACCAACGTGTCGACTATTTCGCCTTTGTCGAACACGATTACGGTGGGGATCGAGCGCACGCCGAAGCGCATCGCGAGGTCCGGATTGGCATCGACATCGACTTTTGCGACCGTGGCTCGTCCCGCAAAGTCGGACGACAGATCGTCTATTATTGGAGCCAGTGCGCGGCATGGCCCACACCAGGCAGCGCGGAAGTCGACGAGGACCAGACGTCTGGCCTCGAGAACGCGTTCGTCAAAATCCCGGTTCGTAACCGCTATCGGGCCGATCGAGTTATCGGTCATAATTCATCTCCATGTGGGCTGTCGATTTGGGTTCGCCAATCTCGCTGTCAAGAGACGGACCTCTGCGACGAGAATGTCTTTCAGACGTAATCGGCATACGGATATTCCAGATTGAATCCGCGAGCATTGCTGACATTTTTCGAGACGCGCGCCAAAGCGGGGCGGCCTCTCGTGCAGGTGTCCGTCTACGCGACCGAGGGTTCGACGTACAGCAAAACCGGGGCGCTCATGCTGATCGATGGCGACGGCGTGTATCGAGGCATGCTGTCGGGCGGCTGCCTCGAGGGCGATCTCGCGATCAGGGCCGGCGTCGTCATCGAATCGGGCGCAACCCAGGATGTTACGTACGATCTGAGCGGCGACGATGAGCTTTGGGGTCTCGGCGTCGGCTGCGACGGGCTGATGCGCATGTTTTTGCAGCCGCTCACGGTTGCCAACGACTACGCGCCGTTTGCGTCCATCGCACGAACGCTCCGCGGCGACACCGCAACCGCCGTTGCGACCGTCGTCCGTTCGGCGTCGTCCCACGCGGCGCCTGGCGCAACCGCTGTCGCGACCAGCGCGAACCGCGAAGCATACGGAGTCCGCGGAGCAGCGGCCGACGCGCTGCTGCGAGTGGCTGCCGACCAGCTGGGCGAAGGCCGCTCAGCGCTGCGCTCGCTGGACCTCGATGGCCATGCGGTCGAGATTCTGTGCTCGGTTGTTCGGCCGCCGCCGCGTGTCCTGCTTCTGGGCGCCGGGCATGACGTCGAGCCGCTCGTGCGCTTCTGTGACGAGATGGGCTGGCGCGCAACTGTTGTCGACCACCGGCCGGCCTACATTGACAGTAACGATTTCGCGGGCGCGGACGCCTGTCACTGTTTCCCGGTCGAGGAACTGTCACGGCGCATCGAGCTTGAACGTTTCGATGCCGCAGTCGTTATGAGTCACCACCTTGCGAGCGACAGGGCATACCTGCGCCAGCTCGCGGCAACCGGCATTCCGTATATCGGCCTGCTTGGGCCCGGGCAGCGACGCGAGCGCCTGTTGGCAGAGCTTGGCGATACGGCAGTATCA
>JBFHXQ010000099.1:0-9080 GCA_041598895.1 Woeseiaceae bacterium
AGCGAGGATTTCCGCGAGCGCGCGGCGCACCTAGAATGGGACGCTTGGCCGTATCTCAGCGGTCCAGAGCCGCAACAAGGCAAATCAGGTGACCGAGACTGTCACGGCGACCCCGAGCGGCGCCATTGTCCATGACCGCACGATCATCAGCGAGATCGACGACAGCCGATTTACCGCTGCCGGATGGGCACACGCGGAGCCGGTGCGTGCCGCTCTGCGCGCGGGTGGGCGGGGCAACACGCTGTACGTCGGCAACGTGCCGCGACAGTTCGTGTTGCGCCGCTACAGGCGCGGCGGCCTGATTGGCAAAGTCGTCCGTCGCCACTACCTGTGGACGGGTGAGGAACGGACCCGGCCGTTTCAGGAGTGGCGGCTGCTCGCAAGGCTCGTCGATCTCGGTTTGCGTGTGCCGCGGCCCGCCGCCGCCCGCTACGAGCGATACGGACCCGTGTACACGGCAGACCTCATCACGGTGCGAATTCCGGGCGCAAGGGCGCTGTCGGAGCGAATTGCGGATGCGCCCCGCGATCAGCGATTCTGGGCGTCGATCGGCGTCGCGATCCGCGAATTTCATGCGGCCGGCGTCTACCATGCAGACCTCAATGCCTACAACGTGCAGCTCGATGACGATGGCGACGTCTGGCTGATCGATTTCGATCGGGGCCGTCTCCGGTCAGCGGGTCCATGGCAGCAGCACAACCTCAACCGACTGCACCGCTCACTGGAAAAGGTCCGCTCGATGGATCCGGGTGTGCACTACGCGAAGGAGAACTGGGAACAGCTCCTCGAGGGCTACTTCGACGCGGCGAGATCCGCGTAATAGTCGGGATAGCCGGCCGGCAGGTTCTTGAACTTGCGGTGCACCCAGAAATATTGTTCCGGGCAGCGGCGTATGTGCTCCTCGAGCACGCGCAGGTAGGCTCGGGTGTCGGCAACCGGATCATCGCTGGGAAACGGCTCGAGCGGTGGCAGGATGCGCAGCAGATAGCGGCCGTCGGGGCGGCGCTCCGGAAAATACGGTAACACGATCGCGTCGCCCAGTCGGGCAAGCGTCGACGTTGCGGTCGTGTGCATGGCGGGTACACCGAAAAACTCGATCACCTCGGAACCTTTGCGGTCGTAACTCTGGTCCGGGGCGTACCAGACCGGCCGGCCGCTCTTGAGGCTGCGTACCATGGCTTTGATCTCGCGTTTTTCAATCGTTGTAGCGGCCGAGCGCTCGCGACCGGTCCGCAGGATTTCAGTAATGAAATCGCTCTGGTTTCGTCGATAGACGGCGTCGAATGGCGGGCTATGGAGTCGCAACACGCGCCCGGATATTTCGAGTGTCGTAAAGTGCGCGCTCAGCAGAATGATTCCGCGGCCGCTTTGAGCTGCATGCTGCAGGTGATTGGATCCCGCAAGTTCCGTAAGGTCGAGCAGATGCTGGTCGCTCGCCCAGCGCCCCAGCCCCATTTCGATCAGCGACATGCCAAGGGCCTCGAAATGCGCCCATACCAGCGCATCGCACTCGCTCGGCTTCATGTCCGGAAAGCAAAGCTCGAGATTGCGGCGCACAACAGCGCGCCGCTGTCCGGCAACCCGGTAGCCGAGCCTGCCGATCCACCTGCCGACGCCGAGAGCCTGGCTGTGCGGCAGGAGACAAATGATCCGTAACAGGCCGAGCCCGAGCCAAACCGGCCAGTAGCGGGGCGCCCAGTAGCGGTGCAGTGGTTTGCGGTCGGCCGTCATCGACCCCGCAGCTTATGAATCGCGGCAGAGCGAGTCCACCGCTTATTCAGACATGCTGTCGATGTAGGCCTTGGAATCGCGCTCCGGGTTGGCAATCGGTGGATTGCTACCCTGCGCGGTTTTCGCATCGTCAGTTTGAATACCGACATGGAACGCGGCAAATCCGGGCATCACGACCTGGTTTCGAGCCATGCCGATGATGCGTCCCGAGTACGGCGACCGTATTTCAATTCTCGCATTGCTCATCGGGTCCGTAATCGTACCCAGAAGGTCGCCCTTGCGAACGGTACTGCCGAGGCTTACGTCCGCCAGCAGGATACCGCCGCTGTTGGCGCGTACCCACGTTGAACGGTAGTAGACAGGCTCCGGATCGCCCCACAGTCGCTTTTTCGGAATCATGCCAAGGGTATTGATCAGGGTTTCGATGCCTTTGACGCCGTGTTTGACCTCGTTGAGCTCCAGCTGGGACGGACCGCCGGCCTCGAGTGTCACGGTCGGTATACCGGCCGTCGTTGCGGCATAGCGCAGCGTCCCGGCAGCCGGCGTGCTGTGCAGAATAACCATTGATCCGAAACCCTGCGTGAGGGTTACGACGTCCGGATTGCGCAGGTCAGCACGAATCTGCGGAAGATTGGCGCGCTCGAAGGATCCGGTGTGCAGGTCGATGATTGCGTCGCAGTGACGCAGGACATTTTCAAAAAACGAATACGCAATGCGCGACGCGGCGCTACCGCTCGGATTGCCGGGAAAATAGCGATTCAGATCCCGGCGATCGGGGAGATAGCGCGAGCCTCGCCGAAATCCCTGCACGTTGACGATAGGCACGCCGATCACGGCGCCCGAGAGCTTGTGCGGTTCCAGGTCGTGCATGACGCGGCGAACCATTTCGATACCATTGAGCTCGTCGCCATGAACGGCAGCCGTCAGGCACAGGGTCGGACCCGGCGTCGATCCGTTCTGTACGAGAACCGGCGTCGATACGGATACCCCTTCGAACAGTTCGGTGGCTGCCCATGACAAGCGGGCGGTTTCGCCCGGCTGAATGATCTCGCCCAAGATTTCGAGCGGGCGGGGCGCACCGTTCGCGGCGTCAACCGCATCGGCTAGCGGCACGTCGGGCTCTGCATCCGGCAAATCGTCGTCCGGCAACGCGTCGCGGATTGCTGCCGGCAGAGCGCCGGGCGTCGCCTCCACCGCGGACGCAGCGTCTGTGACGCTGTCGGACGAGTCGTCCGCAGTCTCCTCT
The DNA here is from genome assembly GCA_041598895.1 of Woeseiaceae bacterium. GTDB lineage: Bacteria > Pseudomonadota > Gammaproteobacteria > Steroidobacterales > Woeseiaceae > UBA1847. Next base: position 2,978 of record JBFHXQ010000099.1, read on the forward strand.
GCGGTTGCGACGGCCGCCAGAAGCAGCGCTGCGTGTAGCAGGAATGGGCGCATTGAGGATCTAGGTCGCAGCATTGGAAATTACCCGACGAGGTAGTTGCCGGGCCGGTGCAGCACGGAACACGTGCCAAAATTACGCAATTTGTACTGGTTTTTCTGTGAACTATTCAATAATTTAGGACTGAATCTTGAGAGAGTCAAATGATCGCGCGAATTCCTTCGCTCCTGTTGCTGCTGTTTAGTGTTTTCCCGGCCCGGGCGGACGAGGCGTTTCCACTGCCTGCGGACCTCGAAGCCGACGTGCGCTTCTGGGTATCCATATTCACCGAGGTTCCAAGCACGGAAGGCGTCTTGCACGACAACCGCAATCTGGACGTCGTGTATGCGCGATTCGCGGTCCCTGAGGACCTGTCCCGCAGGGCACGCCAGCGCCTGATCGGCAAACGTCGCGATGCGATCAAAGCGGTGCTCAAACGCCTCGCCAAGGGCAAGCGCGACAATTTGAGTGAGGATGAAGCGCGAATCCTGAATCTGTGGCCGGACGAGGTCAGTAATGCGACGCTTGCGGCAGCTGTGAAGCGAGTGCGCTTCCAGCAGGGCTTGAGCGACAGGTTCCAGGACGGGTTGGTGCGTGCTGGCCGTTGGCGGGCTTTCATCGAACACGAATTCGACGCAATCGGTATTCCCGCCGAACTTGCCGCGCTACCGCACGTCGAGTCATCCTACAATCCAAATGCGCGTTCACACGTCGGCGCGTCCGGCATCTGGCAGTTTACGCGCAGTACCGGGCGACGCTTCATGCGCGTGGATCACGTCGTCGACGAACGCAATGATCCGTTCGCAGCGACGCGCGCTGCGGGCAGATTGCTGGCGTACAATTATTCGATCACCGGCAACTGGCCAATGGCCATAACGGCATACAACCATGGACTCGCCGGTGTGCGGCGTGCGATGAAGAAGTACGGCGAGTCGGCGTATGTCGATATTTTCAGAAAGTACAACGGCAGAACATTCGGCTTTGCGTCGAGAAATTTCTATGTCGCGTTCCTGGCCGCACTGCGAATAGACAGGGATCCAGAAAAGTATTTCCCCGACCTGGTAGTCGATGTGCCGTTGAATTACGAGTGGCAGCCGTTGCCGGCATTCATCCCGGCCGTTGCTCTCGCCAGCGGGCTCGGCGTGACGCCGCAGCAGCTCGAGGCTCACAACCCTGCGCTGCAGCCCAGCGTATGGGAAGGCAGCAAACATGTACCCGCAGGCTTCGAGGTCAGGCTGCCCGCAGGACCGGCCGAACCGCTGGACGAGCGAATCGGGAGGATGGGTGCGGACACCTGGGCTGGCCAGCAGTTGCCGGACCTGTTCCATACCGTCGTCCGCGGCGACACGCTTTCGCAAATCGCAGAGACTTACCGAACTCGCGTTTCCACGCTTGTCGCCCTGAACAATCTGGGCAGCCGCCACCGGATCCGCGCCGGGCAGCGCCTTCGCCTGCCGGCCGCAGCCGCTGCGCCCATCGTCACGGCGCCAGTGACCGTCGCGGCGGCACCTGCAAGTCGGCAGTTGCCGGACGCCAGCTCACACGAAGAGTCGGCACCGACGACGATGACGGAGGCGGACACCGATGCGCCGGCCAGCAATACGATGCAGACCGCTTTGCTGTCCGATCCCAGCGACTACAGCGTCGCAGACGACGGCACAATCGAAGTGCAGCCGCTCGAGACGCTCGGCCACTACGCTGACTGGCTGGGGATCCGTACGCAGCGGCTTCGCGATATCAACGGTCTGGCGTTCCGAACGCCGGTGCAGGTCGGCCAACGCATCAAACTTGATTTGGCGAAGAGCGATGTACGAAGTTTCGAGGATCGGCGCGTCGCCTATCAACGTAGTCAGCAGGACCGGTTTTTTCAACGCTACATGATCACGGGTGTCGAAGAGCACGTAATGGGCCGCGGCGAATCGATATGGATACTGGCGCTGAGAAAGTATGACGTGCCCGTGTGGCTGTTCCGTCAATACAATCCGGAACTCGATTTGCACAACGTGCCGCACGGCAAACGTGTCCGTTTTCCGGTATTGACGACGACCGATCGCTCCTGATGCGCGTACGAGTGATGACCGCGCTGATTCGGGTGGCGCCGGTCGTATTGGTTACACTCGCGGCCGGCCTCTGGATTCACGACGTCGAATCCGGCGGTCCTTATGTCTGGCGCAATCTGCTGCCGCCGTTCGTACTGGTATTGCTCACCGTATATACGCTGTGGCAAGGCGAGGGGCGCTGGATTGGCGCTGGCTGGCGCTGGCCCATGGCGACGCTCGGGTTCGCGATACCGGCGCTCGGCCTGACCCTGTATCTTCACTACGCGTTTGCGGTAAATCTTGATGGCATGTTCGGCGCGGAGCGAAATCCGGGACAGCTGTTCCGGTATTTGCCGATTTACACGTTTTCGGCCGGCGCGATCGGCTTTGCGATCGGCTGGATCGTCGGCCGGGGTATCCAGTGAAGCGCGGCAAAGCTAACATCGGAGCCCGTGAACCACGCCGTTTTCCAGCGAGAACAGGTTTGCTAGGCTTGTGCACTGGACGAGCCGGATAGGGACCATGTACAGAGCCAGGACCACACTGCCCAGCCGCATTTCGGTGCTAGCCTGCCTCGCGCTGGCAGCGGCCGGCGGATCGCCCGCCGGCGAATTTCCGGTTGCAGACGTGGTCGTCGTCGAAAAGGCGAAACGCAAACTGCATCTGCTCAAGAATGGCGCAGCGTTTCGATCCTTCGATATCGCATTGGGGATTCGTCCGACCGGCGACAAAAAGGAGGAGGGCGATTTCAGAACGCCGGAAGGACGTTATCTGCTGGATAGCCGCAATCCTCACAGCGATTATTTTCTCTCGATCCGCGTCTCGTATCCAAACGCCGATGACCTTCGCGAGGCACAGTCCAGCGGCGTCAACCCTGGCGGATCGATCATGATTCACGGCCAGCCAAATAACCCAACGAACTCTGAAGCGTACTACCGGACTCAGGACTGGACGAACGGCTGCATCGCCGTATCCAATTCCGACATGATCGACATTTGGCTCATGACCGACGACAAGACTCCGATCGAGATCCGGCCCTGATCGGCAGGTCGAGCCGAGCGCTCCGCGCATAAACATCAGATGGCAACCGCATATCCCATAGACGCCGCCAGCGTCGCAAGTGTAGACGCTGAGGTTTGGCCGGAAGGTAGTCTGGAGGTGCTATCGCAGTTCGAGGTCGACATGCTCATGTCGAGCGGCGAACACGGCCTGTACCCCCTGATTCGCCGTTGCCTCCTGGCGGTTCTCAATTCGGGTAGCGATACCGACGATACCCAGGCCGTTCTGGAACGTCATCGCGATTTCAGCGTCGGTTTTATTCAGCAGGATCGTGGCCTGAAAGTATCGCTTCGGGGAGCCCCTGGGCACGCATTCGTGGACGGCAAAATGATACGCGGCATTCGGGAGCTGCTGTTCGCCGCTCTGCGCGATATCGTCTATACGCACAACGAGATCATCGAGAGCGGGCGCTTTGATCTCGGGTCCGGTGCGGGCATCACCGATGCAGTCTTTCATATCGTGCGCAATGCGGGTCTTCTGATGCTGCCCGCCAGCGTCAATCTGGTCGTATGCTGGGGCGGGCATGCCATTGATCGCGAAGAGTACGACTACTCGAAGCTGGTCGGCTACGAGCTCGGGCTGCGCGGCCTCAACGTATGTACGGGCTGCGGGCCGGGTGCGATGAAGGGGCCGATGAAGGGTGCGACGATCGGTCACGCAAAACAGCGAATTCGGGACGGGCGCTACGTAGGCATCACCGAGCCGGGTATCATCGCGGCGGAATCGCCCAACCCGATCGTCAATTCGCTGGTCATCATGCCGGACATGGAAAAGCGCCTCGAAGCATTCGTACGTGTCGGCCATGGTATTGTCGTTTTTCCGGGGGGCGTGGGCACCGCCGAGGAGATCCTGTACCTTCTCGGCATTCTGCTGCATCCCGACAATGAAAATCAGCCGCTGCCGATGGTCATGACCGGCCCGAAATCGTCCGAGTCCTATTTCCGACAGATCGATGATTTCGTCGGTTCCACGCTCGGGAAAAAGGGTCAGGAAAAGTATACGATCATCATCGACGACCCTGCCGAGGTAGCGCGCGTTTCGGCACGGTCGCTGGAACAGGTGCAGCAGTTTCGCCGGCAGCATAGCGATGCATATTATTTCAACTGGCGTCTGCGAATAGACGCCGAATTTCAGCGGCCTTTTCAGGCGACACACGCGGCAATGAGCGCCCTGAATCTCGATGAAGGGTTGCCGCGGCACATACTTGCCGCCAACCTGCGACGCGTATTTTCAGGAATCGTTTCCGGCAACGTTCGCGAGGATACCGCGCTGGAAATACGCAATCACGGTCCCTTCCAAATAGACGGCTCCCGGAAGATCATGCAGCTTCTCGACGATTTGCTTACCGCTTTCGTGCAGCAGCGGCGAATGAAGCTCGCGGCCGGTGACTACTCACCCTGTTACAACGTCACGGCCGGTTAGCCAGCCCCGAATTTTTTTGCTCGGTCAGGCTCTGCTGAGAACCTGGCAGCGTCGCGCCGCACTTTACGTTATTGTCAAAAAGCCTGTAACGATCGGCATTCGGACGATGATAATTAAGTTAAAAGTACGCGCAACACATTGACGCTTATGAACAAATTAACAATCTGCATTGTGAAGCAGTTCCTGTGAATTAGCAGTTTGTGTACCTATCATCTGTGCAAAGGATTTGCCGAGCAAATGTAATGCCGGATAGCAGAAACTTCCGCTGGGTTAACGGCCAACGCCAGGATGCGGAGCCGCAACCCGAGAAAGCAGACACCGATCTGGTGGACGCAAAGTCGGCTGCAAACGATGCAGACGGCTGGCAACAATATCGCCAGTGGATTTCCCGTGCCCCCGCACCCAAGAGTCGTCGCAACGGCATCGATCCGGCGCTGTACTCATGGAAGGGCTACCGTACATGGACCGAACAGGTAAAGCGCAACTGGGCAACCGATTCGGCCGACGACAACGATTCCTGACTGGCTTGTCGAATTATGTTTCGTGAAACGCCGACCTCGTGTCGGCGTTTTTAGTGCCTCAAAAGAAATATCACGCGCATTGATTCATGGCGCTACGCATCCGATAGCGAGGTAATTCTTCCAATCGGACTTCGGTCTCGTGTCGGAACGGTATTGTGTCAAGGAATTGGCATTTCGTTTGGTATCGCGCAGCGTGATCGAAGCAAGCTGTGAAGCGTCTCACGGAGCACTGCTCGGCGGGTCACTATAGTGCGAGCACTGTCTCAGATAGTGCAGCAAATCGGCATGAAGGATAAACGGACTGAATCCGACGGGCAGATCGAGATGCTGACGAGCGATTCCGCCCGGCAGCGCTGGCAACTGTTTCATCGCGCGATTGCCCACGCGAAGGCGATCAATGCGGCGAGTATGCAAGACTCAGATGGGCCGTGCGAGGAGTGTGACAACGTGACGCCCTACCTGACCCTCGTGCGCTAGGGCGGCCGCGTTGGAAATCGTACTCCAGTATCTGGACGACCTGGACGATCTCGTCGCAACGGTCGGACTGTTATCCGAAAGAATTCGACGTCTCGCGCTCTTCTTCGTGTTCTCTCTGGCGGCCCTGATGCTGCAGTTGGCGGCCGTGTGGTCGGCGCTCAAGAATCCCCCACTGGCGCTGGCTGCGGCCCTGGTCCTTTGCGCCGCGCTGGCGCTCAGGGCGGAGCCGCACCCGCCCGACTGACGCCTCCCGGACCTGACCCTGCGAAGGTGTCCCCGGCCGTAGCTTACGCTGCGTGTCGACATTTTCGGCACTTGAAATAAACTCTCGAGTCCCCATGCACCGAATCCGGATGGACTGCCCGTCCGTCGGGGCCAACACGCAATACCTCTATTCATACGGAGTGCGCCGAAGTGACAGAAGTACAGGATCGCGAGACGCTCGGATTTCAGACAGAAGTACGTCAGCTGCTCGGGCTGATGATCAACTCGCTTTACAGCAACAAGGAGATCTTCCTTCGCGAGCTGATCTCCAACGCATCGGACGCT
>JBFHXQ010000100.1:0-9069 GCA_041598895.1 Woeseiaceae bacterium
ACTCCGCATCCAGCCCATCGGGCTCCGGATCGACATTGTGATGAATCTCTTTCGTCGCTTTCCAGACGAGAAAGAGTCCGCCTGCAATGAGAATCAGATCCCGCCACGAAAAGCCCTGGCCGAATATTTCGAAAAGCGGCGTCGTCAGCCGGACGATAAATGCGATCGTCGCAAGCAGCACCAGTCGCAGGATCAGCGCGCCACCAATGCCGATGCGGCGGGCCATTTTGCGCTGATGCTCGGGGAGCTTGTTCGACAGGACGGAAATGAAAATGAGGTTGTCGATGCCGAGCACGACTTCCATCAGTGCCAGCGTCGCGAGTGCGACCCAGGCCGCGGGATCTGTTGCAAGTGAGATCAGATAATCCATCACAATGTCTGTCTAGGCGCTCGGGGGTCCTTTCAACTCGATCCTATTGCCCTCGGGGTCCGAGATATACAGCGAGGGCCCCTGGCCTTCCGCCCCGTAGCGACTCGCTACTTCTCCGACCTCGACGCCGTGGTGTTCGAGATGCGCACGTATCGCGTCGATGTTCCATGGCTGAACCTGCAGACAGACATGGTCCATGTTCGGCGCGTTCCGGTCCGGCGGATTGCCTCCGTCCCGCCCGAGATCGCTGTCGACATCGACGAGATCGATGAGGGAATCTCCGGCGCGCAGCTGTGCAAGCCCGAGATCGCCGGGACCTCTCTCGAGGCGGCAGCCCAGGACATCGGAATAAAACGCGAGCATTTTGTCGAGATCGCGTACCCGGATGACCACGTGATCGATCAGCTTGATGTTGATCGGATTCGCTGCAATCTTCACCATGGCAGGCCGCTCGTATCGACGGGACGTCAGAGGTTCTGCGCCAGCTCACGCATGCGGCGCCGCATCGCGGAATCGGGCAGCCGGCCGAACGCTGCGCCGATATTCTCTTCCATGTGCTTCGGATTCGTCGTCTCGGTCAGCACGCAGGTTATCGTCGGATTCGCGAGGATGTATTTCAGTGAAAATTCCGCCCAGCTCTCGCAGTCGAAATCGCGCGTCCAGTCCGGAAGCTTCCGGCCCTTGACGATGCCGAAATATCGGCCGTTCATGAACGGGCCGTTGACGAGCACGCCGATGCCCATATCGGCCGCAAGCGGCAGCAGCCGGTCATCCGCCAGCGTTTCCATCACGGAGTAATTGACCTGCACGAAGTCCGGGCGCTCACGGCGCATGAACGCTTCGAGCGTCGGGTACAGGTCCTCGTCTGACACCGTGACGCCGATGTAGCGTGCCTCGCCGGACTGCTTCCAGTCCCTCAGATTCAGCCACTGCGTGTCCAGATCGACGAGGCTTTGAATCTGCACCAGATCGAGCGTCTGCCGCCCGAACAGCCGCTGCGTCTGCCGGAATTGTGCGACGCCTGCCTGTCTGCCGGTCGCCATGACTTTGCCGGCGATGAACAGATGTTCTCGCAGCTCCGGTTTCTGCAGCAGTTTACCGAACTCCGAGTCGATCGCTTCCTCCCGTGGCGCCGTATCGACCACCTCGCCGCCGTAGCTCATCAGCATCCAGATAACGCTCTCCAGGCGCCCGGTGCCCGAAACGCCGATCTGTCGCACCGGCTTCGTCGATCCGAGCCCGATCACCGGCAGCGTCTCGTTCGTGCCGGGAATGCCGCGACGCGGAAGCTTCTGCAGTGCCAGCGCCAGCTTCGGCAGGCAACCCAGTAATCCCAGGCCGCTCGCACCGGCCAGGAAGCGGCGTCGCGTCGAGGTGATGGATTTCATGTCACGTGCTCCACATCGATTCGCTTGAAATCAATTTAGACGAGCGCTGTTCGTTACAGCAGGATTGGGCTGGATGATTTTCTTTTGCTGTTTGCCTCTTCGATAGCTTAGCGCGTCCGTCCGGAGAAAAGAATGCGGAACGCTCGCGTGCAAGCGCCGATCACGATCATTGCCTTTGCGGCAATGCTCGCCGCGCACGCAGAATCTTCGCCGTACGAGCCCGTATCGGACGCGATGCTGCGCGATCCCGATGCTCAAGACTGGCTGCTCTACAGCCGCACCTACGACAACCATCGCTATAGTCCACTCGATCAGATCGATCGCGACACCGTCCGACATATCGATTTGATTTGGTCACGTGATATGCACGACGGCACGCAGGAAAATATTCCGCTCGTCTATCGCGGCACGATGTTCGTCGCGAACCCGCGCGGCATCGTCCAGGCACTGAATGCCGCTACCGGCGAGTTGCTTTGGGAATACCGGCGTCAGCTCCCGACGGACATCGAGCGATACATCCGTGGCCTCGGACGCGCGCGCATGCTCGCACTTTACAGTGACATGGTTTATTACGCCTCTCCGGACGGCTATCTCGTCGCCCTGGATGCCGTGCGCGGGACATTACGTTGGGCAACGGCTGTGCAGGATTACCGAACGAAGGCCCAGCACACGACGGGTCCCTTCATCGTCAGCGGCACCGTGTTGAGCGGGCGCAACTGTGGCGACACTCGCGATACCTGTTTTATCGCAGGGCACGATCCGCACACCGGCGAGGAGCGCTGGAAACTGTACGTCACCGCCGCCCCCGGCGAAGCGGGTGGCGATACCTGGGGAAGGATGCCCGCCGAGCTGCGCATCGCATCACCCTGGGGATTGCCCGGTGGCTTCGATCCCGAACGCAACCTGGTCTATTGGGGCATCGCAAATCCGAATCCGCACACGCGTATCAAGCGCCATGACGGTGATCCGTTCGCAGTGCCGCTCGAGGCGCCGGCAGAACTCTACAGCAATTCGACGCTTGCGATTTCGCCAACAACCGGCGATCTCGTCTGGTACTACCAGCACCTGCCCGGCGACGACTGGGATTCGGACTACACGCATGAACGCATACTCGTGCGCACGCGGGTTGACCCGGACCCGAAGCGCGTCAAGTGGATCAGCCCGAGGGTGCGCGGCGGTGAGCTTCGCGACACGGTCGTTACGGTCGGCGAGCCGGGAGGTGTCTGGGCGCTCGACGCTCTAAGCGGCGAGTTTCTCTGGGCGACTCCATTTCCTTTCGACACGCCCGATTTTCACATCGCCGACATCGATGTTGAAACTGGCATCACGCGCATTAGCCGCACCAAGGTGTTGACGAAAGACGATGAACAGCACACGACCTGTTTTCAGAATACGAAGAGCTACTGGCCGATGGCCTACCACCCGGGACAGAACGCGCTGTTCGTACCGTTCCACGATGCCTGCGTAACCCGCACCGGCAATCTGGCACTGGCCAACGGGCATTCCCGCACAACCCACGCACGCCGCGGCTCGAATCCCGACGCCTTCGCCGGGCTGGCCGTCGTGGACATGGAATCGGGACGCATCCGACTTTTGCACACGCAGCGCAATCCCGGCAACGGCGCGGTGCTGCTCACAGCCGGCGGACTCGTGTTCTGGGGCGATATGTCCGGCACGCTGTACGCATTCGATTCCGAGTCTGGCGAGATTCTGTGGGACGCAGGCGTTACCGGCATTATTCAGACCAGCACGATTACCTATGCGGTGGATGGCCGTCAGTTCGTTGCGATACTCACGGGCGATGGCCTTTCCGGCACCTACGGTCCGCTCGAGGTGGTGCCCGAGCTGCGACCGAAACGGGAACACAACGCAATTTACGTGTTCGCGTTTCCGAAGGGGCATGCGCGATCGGATCCGATGCCGTCGCGGTCGACAGAAACGAGGACGGAGACATCCGTGAACACTATACTTGACGAGACGTTCGTAAAGGCCGAGGACGAACACCATGATTGAATTCACTGTGAATGCAAAGCGCGTATCCGTATCTGCAGATCCCGATACGCCGCTGCTGTGGGCCCTGCGCGAGCACCTCAAGCTAACGGGTACGAAATACGGCTGCGGCGCCGGATTGTGCGGGGCCTGTATCGTGCACGTCGACGGCAAGGCCGTGAAATCCTGTCAGATTGCGGTTTCTGGCGTCGAGGGCGCCAAAGTGACTACGATCGAGGGCCTGTCGCCCGACGCCAGTCACCCGCTTCAAAAGGCGTGGATCGCCGAGCAGGTCCCGCAATGCGGTTACTGCCAGTCCGGGCAAATCATGCAGGCTGCGGAACTGCTCGCAAGGAATCCACGGCCGTCGCGTCAGCAAATCGTCACGCATATGAACGGTGTGATCTGCCGTTGCGGTACCTATACCCGCGTCATCACGGCGATACAGCGCGCTGCGGAGGAGGTATAAGTCATGCGGGATTCAAGCGGAACACTCTCGCGTCGCTCGTTTATCGGCGCCGCGGCCGGATTGACGTTTGCAGTCGGTGTCGGCAGTCGCGGCGCGTGGCTCGTCTCTGAAAGCGGCGCAAAAAGCTCACACACCTCCATCGGTGCATGGGTTCGCATCGGCACAGACGATCGAATAACGATCATCACTCCGGCAGCTGAGATGGGACAGGGCTCGATGACAGGTGTGCCGATCGCACTGGCCGAGGAGCTCGATGCCGACTGGTCAAAGGTAACGCTCGAGATGGCGCCTGCAGAGCCGGAAACCTACGGATATCTGCGCCGCGGCCGGCAGCGCAGCATGCGCATCACCGGGAGTCGCGCAATCCGAAGTTACTTCGAGCAAATGCGGCTGGCCGGCGCGCAGGTCCGTAAGACGCTCCTCCACGCTGCCGCAGAACACTGGGGAGTCGAGCCGGGTGCGCTCGTCACCGAACCGAACGCCGTCGTCGATCCTCTGCGAAAACGACGCCTGACTTATGGCGAAATTGCCGGCTTTGCCACGGTGCCGGCGGTGCTCCCCGACGTTAGCAAAGACGAACTCAAGCCCAAAAAGAATTTCCGGCTGATCGGCCATCCGGTCGCACGCCGCGATGTACCCGAAAAGGTCGACGGCAGCGCGATGTTCGCGATCGACGTGCATCTGCCCGGCTTGGTCTATGCGAGCACGGTACATGCGCCCGTGCAACTCGCACGACCGCTGAGCTGGAACGACGCCGAGATTCGCAAGCTTGCCGGTGTCGTTGACGTTGTGCAGCTCGAGCGGGGCGTTGCCGTGGTCGCAGACACATTCGAGCACGCGCTCGGCGCTCGCCGTGCATTGCGCGTTCGCTGGAGCGACGATGTCGAGGCTCGCGGCTACGACTCCGAGACCGCGCTGGAACAGGCGTACGACACGGTACTCAATGCGCCGGACGCTGCCAGCGAACCCGTCATGCGCGAGGGGGATCCGGAACAAGTCTTCGAGGACGCGGCAAAAATCTATCGCGCCGAATTCAGAAGCGATTACGGTTATCACGCGCAGATGGAACCGCTCAACGCCGTCGCGCGCTTCAATGCCGCCGGGGACAAAGTGGAGATCTGGGAAGGGACGCAGGCCCCGGGTGATTCCCGTCGTCAGATTGCCAAGGCTCTGGGCTTCGAACCCGCACAGGTCATTCATCACCAGACGTACATGGGCGGCGCGTTCGGTCGGCGGTCCGTCACGGACTATACGATCGAGGCTGCGCTGATCGCGAGGCAGATTCGGCGCCCGGTCAAGTTGATCTGGACGCGCGAAGAAGACCTTGCTTTCGGCATGTTCCGGCCGCAATCGCTGCAGTGCGTCGAGGCAGCGCTCGATGCTGCCGGCAACGTGACGGGCTGGCGTCACTGCGTCGTCGGCGACGGCGACCGATTGCTGTATTCAGGCATTAACATCGAGGAGTACTACACGATCCCGCATCGCCGCATCGAACGGCGCGGCATTTCACACGGAATACGTTTGAAGCACTGGCGCGCGGTTGCGCATCCGTTCAACATTTTTGCAATTGAAGCGCTCGTCGATGAAATGGCAGCGCGGGAAGACCTCGATCCCCTGGAGTTCCGGCGCACCCGCATGGCGCTGACGCCAAAAGCGGCGGATGTCTTCGACGCCGTTGAAAAACTGTCGGAATGGCACACGCCGCGACCCGCAGGCCGCGCCCTCGGACTGTCGGTTACCGAGCGCTCCGGCTCGCTCGGTGCGGGCGTCGTAGAAATATCGCTCGATGAAAAGTCCGGTCGCATTCGCGTGCACAAAGTGTGGGTCACAATCGACGGCGGCATCGTCGTGCAGCCGGACATGGCCCGTGCGAACGTCGAAAGCGGCATCGTCTACGGGCTGTCCAGCGTTTTGAAGGAGCGCGCAACGATCAGGAACGGCGCGGTCGTACAGTCCAACTTCCACGACTACCGCCTGCTGCGCATGTCGGAAGCACCCGAAGAAATACACGTCGAGTTTCTCGATCGCGATTCGCCACCTACCGGACTCGGAGAGATCGGCAATCCGTTCATCGCGTCGGCGGTCGCGAACGCATTCTTTGCGCTGACCGGCAAGCGGCTGTACCACATGCCGTTTACGCCGGAGCGTGTCAGGCAGGTGCTTGCCGCCTGAGTCCTCGAGTTACTCGAGCGGCAGACGGCGCGCGGCGGATGCGAGGCGCTCGATCTCCGCGCGGGTATGCGCAAGTTCGTCCCGCATCGCCGCATCCGCTGCCGCATCGAGCGCAGCGTCAACCGCCCGCAGTGCGTCAGCGAAGCGACCCTGTCTGGCGAGGGCCAGGGCCAGGTTGTTGCGGGCGGCGAGCAAACCGCCGTCCTGCGCGAGCAGCGCCCAGTACAGACGTTCCGCATCGCCAAAGCGGCCCTGGGCAAGATGCACGTTCGCGAGGCCGAACGTTGCCACCGGATCGGCGGGCCACATCGCGAGCGCAGTGTTCCAGGCAACAAAGGCCTCTTCGAGGCGCCCGGCCTGTTCGAGCGCGGCGATCGCCTCGAGGTAACGGCCCCGATCGACGCGCGCCGGCCTCTGGTCCGGTCGCAGCACGACCATTGCCCAGTAATCGCTCCGTCGCCAGGTGCGCAGGAACGTGCTGATTCCGGTCAGCCGCCGCCGCTCGGTTCCGGAGCGCAGCACGAGCTGATCACGCTGCGGATCGATGCCGACGACCACCGCATAGTGCCATCGCGGCAGCGCCGCAATGCCGAGATTCTGCAACACGATCACCGGCCGACCCGCGGCCAGCTCCGCCCCGAGAGCGGACATCGTGCCGTCGATTACGTACGGCAGCCGGCCAGCCGTGCGGGCCGCGGCCAGCAGTTCCACCTGCAGGCTTCCACCCCTGCCCGGCAGAAAAACCTTGCCTTCGATTTCGCGCAGCGAGACATTCGCACCGCTTGCCGCGAGGACGGTTGTCAGCGCTGCGGGCCCGCACTGCAAGCGTCGCTGCGGGAAAAACGGCGTATCGGTGAGCTCGGTCGCTCCCTGCGGATCGAAGATGCGCACGTCTTCCGGAACAGCCGCGCAGCCGCCGAGCACAATAAAAAGGGCCGGCAGTAGCCGGCCCGAACGTTGATAAAGCCCGATCCGCAATGTCGCTGCGGACTCTAGAGACTCTTGAAAACGTCGGTAACGCCGACCAGCTCCAGAATCAATAGTACGAGGAACACGGCGCCGATAACGCCGAGTGCGTCACCGCCGGCGACTTGCTCATCGATATGACCTTCGAGCGCCAGCAGCTCGGCATTACTGAGGCCCTGGACTCGCTCTAGAATCATGCTCTGCTCGACGCCATACGCTGCAAGCTGGCGCGCGATATCATCGCGGGCCAGCATGACTTCCAGCCGCGCGAGACTCGCCTCGCGGGCTTCGCCTTCCAGCAAGTATTCCGTGCCGATCATTCCGGCCGAGGATGCCTGGGCGAATCCCATGCAAATCAACGTCACTGAGATCAAACGAACCAAGAAGTTGCGTGCTCTGTCAGACAACATTTTGAACCGCCCTCCGGTGGAAACCGGCGGCTACTATAGCATCCCGGCACAACGCGCTCACAGGCCATGGTCGTCCAGCACTGCAATGGTTCTCTCGTAGCCGAGATCGGCCATTTCCGCGGCCCGGTGAAATTCGAAAAACGAGCAGGCCTTACGCGGCACTTCCACGACGATATCGGGCGAGTACGCGGCAAGCTTCAGCCTTGCAATGCCGCCCTGCATGATTTCAATGGACTGCATGATGAGGTCGATCGCATCGCGCTGGTTTTCGTTTTCGCTCTCTTCCTTCGTCAGGTTGTTCACCCAACCCGCTATCGCAGACCGGTATCCGCTTTCTACCTCTTCGTCCGGCTGCTCCTCGCTGACATCCTGCTTTTCGATGTGCGGATGTTCGTCGACACCACTCAGATTGACGGCGACGATCATTTCGGTAGCATCGTTGAGTGTCGGCGCTATTGGTATCGGATTGACGAGGCCACCGTCGACCAGCAGCCGGCCGTCAATTTCGACCGGCGCAAAAACCGCAGGCACGGCCATCGATGCCTTCATCGCGGTAAACAGTGCGCCCCTGTTGATCCAGACTTCACGCTGCTCGTCGAGCGCCGTGGCAACCGCCGTGTAGCCGATATCGAGATCTTCTATCTTGCAATCACCGACGAGATCCTTGAGCACCTCGATAATGCGCTGGCCTTTGAAAATCGAGGTAAGCGAGAAAGAAAAATCCAGCAGGCGGAACACCTCGCGCTTGTCGAGGCGCTTCGCCCACTCGAAGTAGGTCTCCAGTTCACCTGCGGCATAGATACCGCCGATGATCGCGCCCATGGACGTACCGGCGATGTAGCGCACCTGCAGATTGCGTTCTTCGAGCGCCCGAATGACGCCTATGTGTGCATGTCCCCGGGCGCCGCCGCTACCGAGCACCAGAGATATGCTGCGTTTGCGCTTGTTCATCTTAAGGTCCGCGCTGCGAACGGAGATGCCGCTCGCCTCCGATCACCAGCCGGCTGGAACGCCCGGATCAAGTATCCTTGAGGGCCTGTCGGATGCGATCGTAACCGGATTTCAGCTCCTCGCCGACCTGGCTCAGCGCCTTGCCCAATCCTTGCGACGTTTCACGAAGCCGCGCCTTTTCCGTAAAGTCCTGCATCTTCTCTTCGAGTTCCTCCCATTCGTCCCGCGCCTCCTTTGACGCGAGGTGCATCTGCACCCGCAGTTCATCACGCCTCTGCTTCAGGGCCTCGATCATGTTCTCGATTTCGCTCATTTCCAGTCCTCTCTACAGTCAGTTCGAATTCTTCCGGGCCG
>JBFHXQ010000101.1:0-9048 GCA_041598895.1 Woeseiaceae bacterium
CCCGACGGCGATATGGCGCTGCCGGAGTCGCTGCCCGTCATAACCGGCACGATTCCGCCGGGTATGCCGTCCGGACTGCTGGCGCGCCGCCAGGACATTCGTGCAGCCTGGCTCGGACTGCTCGCGGCGGATGCGCGCTTTGCAGTCGCGCACAAGAATCGCTTTCCGAGGCTGGTTCTGACCGGAGCCGGCGGCAGCGCCTCGGGCGGCCTGTCGGACCTGTTGAGTGCCGACGTCACGTCCTGGACCGTCGCCGGCACGCTGACGCAGCCGATATTTGCCGGCGGCAGGCTGCGCGCGGCGGAACGCCAGGCGCGAGCGCGTATCGAGGCGCTGGAACATCGCTATCTCGGTCTGGTCTATCAGGCATTTGCGGACGTGGAAAATGCGCTCAGCCGGTCCGCATCGCTGAGCGAGCGCTACACCGCGCTGGAAAAAGCCGAGCGTAATGCGCGTGCAGCACTGGTGCTGTCTTTCGACCAGTACCAGCGCGGCCTGGTCAGCTTCACGACCGTGTTGGAGGCGCAGCGCCGGGCCTTCGATTCCGGTACGGCGCTGGTGCGGATTCAGAATGCGCTGATGCAGAATCGAGTGACGCTGTATCGATCGCTCGGCGGAGAGTTCATACTCGATGATTAGGAACGGCCACAGGCAAACCCCGCCTGAGACTCGCTCATGATTGCCTGGTTTGCGCGCAACTCGGTCGCCGCCAATCTGCTGCTCGTCGCCATTGCGACGGCGGGCATCATGTCGCTGCGTTCGCTGCCGCTGGCCGTGTTTCCGGATATCGAGCCGAGCGTGATTACCGTCAGCGTGCCGCTGCGTGGTGCGACGCCCGAGGACGTCGAGCTCGGCGTCGCGGTGCGTATCGAGGAGGCTGTGCACGACCTCGAGGGCATCGATCGGCTCATCAGTAACTCGGTCGAGGGCAGCACGCGGGTCATCATCGAGGTCGAGTCCGATGTCGACGCGCGACAGATTCTGGAAGACGTGAAAACCCGCGTCGACGCCATCAACACGTTTCCGGCGGAGGCGGAGCGCCCCGTCATCAGTCTCGCGCAGCGGCGCTTCGACGTCATCGAGGTGGTCGTCGCCGGACCACAGTCGGATACGGAATTGCTCGGCTTTGCCGAACAGATTCGGGACGATTTGCTGCGGATCGATGGCATTTCGTTTGCGGACATCGAATCGGTGCGCAACTACGAAATTGCGATTGAAGCCTCGCAGGACCGGCTGCGGGAATTCGATCTGACGCTCGCCGACATCTCACGCGCGGTACGCGGCAGCTCCGTGGACCTGTCGGCGGGCAATGTGCGTACCCAGGGCGGAGACGTTCTCGTCCGATCCAAGGGCCAGGCCTATCGGGGCGAGGATTTTGCAGCCATCGTCGTCAAGTCGAACCCGGACGGCACGATCATACGCATCGGCGACGTTGCCCGGGTGATCGACGGCTTTCAGGAAGGATCGGCGCGCACGACGTTCAACGGCAACAACGCCGTCTTCATCGGCGTCGAGCGCACCGGCACGGAGAGCGCCATTGAGATCTCGGACAAGGTGCGCGCCTATATCGCCGAGCGCCAGGCCACGCTGCCGGCCGGCATGCAGCTCGGCTACTGGGACGACGACTCGGTGGCGCTCAGGGACAGGCTCGGCATCCTGATGACGAGCGCGCTGCAGGGAAGCATTCTCGTCATCCTTCTGCTCGCGCTGTTTTTGCGGCCCGCAGTGGCATTCTGGGTGTTTGTCGACATCCCGGTCAGCTTTCTCGGCGCGTTCGCGGTGATGTCGTATTTCGATATCTCGATCAACCTGATGAGTGCACTCGGCTTCATCCTGGTTCTCGGTATCGTCGTCGACGACGCGATCGTAACCGGTGAAAATGTGTATTCGCGTCTGCGCAAGGGGGAGCGGGGCATAGACGCGGCAATCGGCGGCACCAAGGAAGTCGCGATCCCGGTGACGTTCGGGGTGCTTACGACGGTTGCGGCATTCTCGCCGCTGGCGTTCGTGGAGGGCCACATGGGCAACTTCATGAAGCCGATCGCGCTGGTCGTCATTCCGGTTTTGTTGATATCGCTGATCGAGTCCAAGCTCGTTTTGCCAGCGCACCTGAAGCAAATCAAGGTCACGAACGGTGACGACAACAAATTCACACGCTGGCAGCAGCGCTTCGCCGACGGCTTCGAGGGCTGGATATTGACGCGTTATCGCCCACTGCTCGATACCGTGCTTCGCAACCGCTACGCGACGGCGGCGACTTTCGTAGGCGTGCTCGCGGTCGCGTTCGCACTGATATCGAGCGGCTGGATGCGCTACACGTTTTTCCCCAGCATCGAGGGTGACACGGCGACGGCGACGCTGGAGATGCCCGTCGGCACGCCGTTTTCGGTGACGGACAAGCACGTGCAGCGAATCGTCGATGCTGCCGAAGAGCTGCAACAGCAGTACACAAACGGGCCGGGTGGTAAAAGCCTTGTCGAAAACATCCTCGCTGTCAGCGGACTGTCGGGTCGCTCCGCGGCGCCGCATCTCGGCCAGGTCCAGATCGAGGTAACGCCACGGAAGGAGCGGGTTGTCGACATCGGGACGATGGACCTGAACAATGAGTGGCGCAGGCTGATTGGCCCGATTCCCGGCGCGGAATCCTTAACGTTTCGCGCGACCTGGTTTCGCCCTGGCAGCCCGATCGATATTCAGCTCAGCGGCAATTCGCTTGAAGCCCTGTCGACGGTTGCCGACATCGTCAAAGAGCGGCTCGCGATGCTCGACGGCGTTTACGAGATCGAGGATTCGATGTCGAACGGCAAGGAGGAACTCGTCGTCGAACTCACGCCGCAGGGCCATCTTTTGGGACTGACCCGGAACGACATCATCGGCCAGGTGGGGGAGGCGTTCAAAGGACTGCAGGCGCAGCGGATACAGCGCGGCCGCGACGACATCCGGGTGCTGGTTCGGTTCTCCGATCAGGAACGCCAGTCGCTGAAAACGCTCGACAACATGCTGATCACCGCGCCCGACGGGCGTGAAATTCCGCTCGCGAATGTCGCGACGCTGAAGCCGTCACGGGGCCCGTCGCAGATCACGCGCATCGATCAGTCGCGGACGCTGAACATCCGCGCCGAAGTCGACAAGTCAACGGTCAATCTGACGGCGCTCCAGGTGGAGTTGCAGTCGATGCTCGACGACATTACCTCGTACTATCCGGGCGTACGTTACTCGCTCGAGGGCGAGTCGCGCGAGCAGCGCAAGTCGATGACCAGTCTCGCCATGGGTTTTGTGATGGTCATTTTCGTGATCTACTGTCTGCTCGCGCTACCGCTCAAATCGTATTTTCAGCCGCTCGTCGTGATGATCGTCATCCCGTTCGGCGTGATCGGCGCCTTGATAGGCCACGCCATCATGGGCTACACACTGTCTTTCATGAGCGTAATGGGCCTGATGGCGCTGACCGGCGTCGTCGTGAATGACAGCCTCGTGCTCGTCGATTTCGTGAACCAGCGCCGGCGCGACGGGCTGGACCTGGCGGAGGCCATTCGGCGCGCGGGGGTCGCGCGCTTTCGACCGATCATGCTGACGTCGCTGACGACGTTTTTCGGCCTGGTTCCGCTGTTAATGGAGCGCGCGACGACGGCGCAGTTCCTTGTGCCAATGGGTATTTCGCTCGGCTTCGGCATCCTGTTCGCGACGCTGATCACGCTGCTGCTGCTGCCGGTAAACCTGATGATTGCCGAGGATATCCGGCAGTTCTTCCATCGCGGCGTGCGCCGCATCGGTGACGCAATAGCCGCCAAATAGGACCCGTCAGTTCGTCGCCGGGGATGCGTTGCGCATCGCTGCGTTGCGATCCGGGCTGTCGGTGCCGGCGACGCGCACCGGCGTTCCTGACGTCACCTGGCCGAGCACCGTCACGACGAGGTCGTCACCGGCTTCGAGGCCGGACGCCACAATTGCCTCGTCGGAATCCTTCCAGGCGATGTCGATGCTGCGCCGCTGCAGCAACCCGTCATCTACGACGTAGACGTAGCTGCCCTGGTAGATCGCGCTGGTCGGCACGACGATGACGTTGTCGAGCTTGCGGCCCTCGATGTCGGCGGTGACGTACTGACCGATTTTCAACGGCACCCGGTGCTTTTCGTCCGGTCGGAACGGGCTGTTGATGTGGGCGAGCACATGCAGCTGACGGGCCGAGTCGTCGATCGCAGCCTCGGTGCGCACGACACGAGCCTCCCACACGTCGCTGCCCGCAAGGTCCGAGAAAATTTGCACCGGGACAGTTTTCGTGTCATCGCTGCCGCTGGCCTCGGGCAACTCGACGAATGCGAGATCGCTGTTTGCGATTGGCAGGCGCACCTCCGCAATATCGATCGAGTAGAATTCTGCCAGCTGCGAATTCACGCTGACGACCTGGCCGAGGTCCACCAGCTGGCGAAGGACGCGCCCGGCAAACGGCGCCCGCACCCGGGTGCGCTCCAGGTCGAGCCGCGCCTTTTCCAGATTGGCTTCAGCCGAGGTGACGCGCGCTTCTGCGGCAAGAAGCTGCGGCTTGCGCAGCACGAGGTCGGGTGCGGCACCCTCGTTGCCCAGTCGCTGCCAGTCGATGCGTGCCTGCTCGCCACGGGCCTGCTCCTCGGCAAGCGCCTGGCGCGCATCCGCGAGTGCAGCTTCCGCGATTCGTACATCTGCTGCGTAGTCCCGCGGGTCGATCGTCAGCATGACGTCTCCGGCGGCGAAATATCCCCCCTCGTCGAAGTTCGGTGCCTTGTCGACGATTTGCCCGGCCACCTGGGCGACAAGCATGGACTGGATGCGCGGCCTCACGATGCCATAGCTGGGAACGGAAATCTGGTAGTCCGTCGGCGCGAGCTGCACGGTCTCGACGGTCATCTGCGGAGACAGGTCACGGGGCGCGAATTCGACCTCCGGCGGGTTCCTGAGAATGACGGCGGCGACGAGCAGCAGGATGACGAGGATACTGATCGGCAGCAGTTTTTTTAAGGCCTGATTCATGCGCGCAGTGTATATACCTGACTGACCACACAAAAGCGTATTGCGACAAATTCCTGAGTTACTGACGCGCCGGTCTCGCCAAGGTTCCGGCCTGGTTCGCATTTTCCGCGGCCCGGGACTGCTACGATGCGCCAGTTACGGCGTTGAGTGGCATACCGGCGGACCATGAAACTGAGCAGCCTGTTGATGGCGTTGAGTGCCGGAATCCTGGTCCTGTCATTCTGGAACCGCAACGAGCTCCCCGGGCGTATCGACTTTGACAGCCGTTTGTTCGACGAGCCGGCGCAATTCGAAACTCGAAGGCGCCCGTTTCACGTCACCTTCGAGAACGTCGACTATGTCGTCGAGCCGGAGTATGCCTACGATCTGTTCGGCATGATCGTGTCGTATCGCCATCACGATGGGCGCAGTCGGATGCACCGCCTGGCGAGCGACCATCTCAACATGCTCGACGTGTGCGTGATCTGGGGCGACAATGCACGGCACCCGGCGCTCGACAAGCTGAGCTTCTGGAACGGCATTTTTACCTGCAACGTGCGGACCCGCGATCGTGACGCGTGGGACGCATTCGACATGTACCAGCTATCCAACAACCACCTCATCTCCGACGACGAATACATCCGCGATCGCGTCAAGCGCATTCGCATCGGCGATCAGATACGCGTCCGGGGCTACCTCGCCAGCTACAGCAGCCCGCAGGGTGGGCGCCGCGGCACGAGCACGACCCGCACGGATACCGGCGACGGCGCCTGCGAAACGGTTTATGTGGAGGACTTCCAGATCGTGGCGGCGGCCGCGAATTACTGGCGCATGACGATGTACGCAAGCCTGCTGCTGCTTGGCCTGAGCGTTGTCGGCCATTTCCGGCGCCCGTACCGGCCGTACGCCGATTGATCGGGGGATGCGGTAGCGCTTGAAAATGCCCGCTTGAGGGACTATATCCCCGACTCGGGTCGTAAGCGGAGTGGATCTCATGCTCAAACGCGTTGCCCTGTTTATTGCAACGAACCTCGCCGTCGTATTGGTGCTCAGCGTCGTGCTGCGCCTGCTCGGCGTGGATCGCATCCTCGACGAATCCGGTACGGGCATCAATTACGAAGCGCTGCTGATACTGTCGGTCGTGATCGGCTTTGGCGGCTCCTTTATCTCGCTGGCGATGTCGAAGTGGATGGCGAAGCGCTCTACGGGTGCGCACGTCATCACGCGCCCGAGTAACAGCTCCGAGGCATGGCTCGTGTCAACCGTCGAGCGCCTCGCGAATCAGGCGGGCATCCGGACACCGGAAGTCGCGGTCTATGATTCGCCCGACATGAACGCGTTCGCAACCGGTGCGCGGCGCAACAGTGCGCTCGTAGCCGTCAGTACCGGACTGCTGCGCAGCATGCAGCGCGACGAAATCGAGGCGGTTCTTGCCCACGAGGTCTCGCATGTCGCAAACGGCGACATGGTGACGCTCGCGTTGGTGCAGGGAGTTGTGAACACGTTCGTGATCTTCCTGTCGCGCATCGTCGGCCACATCATCGACCGCGTCGTGCTCAAGAACGAACGCGGCTACGGCATCGGCTATTTCGTGTCCGTGATCGTGGCGCAGCTCGTGCTCGGCGTGCTGGCAAGCATCATCGTCATGTGGGTGTCGCGGTATCGCGAGTTTCGTGCCGATGCCGGCTCGGCCCGGTTGAACGGCAAGCGTCCCATGATCAACGCACTGGCGCGGCTGGACCGCAGTGCGCCGGCGCAGCTGCCGGAGTCGCTGGAGGCATTCGGGATTTCTGGCCGCCGGGGCACCGGTATCAAACGCCTGTTCATGAGCCATCCGCCGATTCCGGAGCGTATCGCCGCGCTTGAACGACTCTGAGCTCGCGCCCGGACTGCGTCGGCGTTGCGACGGGAATCAGTCGGCCCGAGTAACATTCGACGCATGGTGACTGACGGTCAGCCAGCGCTCGCCCACGCGCTGCAGAACGGATGTCCGCCGGCCGCTGTGCGTCGGCCGGTGCGAGTGCCAGGTGGCGACGGCTGCATCGGGCCCGAGCATTCTGATCTCGAGATCGGATGGCGCGAGGCCGAGTGACGTCGGTGCCTCGCCCGGCGGAAACCCGGCGCGCATCAGGTCGAAACCCCGAGCCTGCGCACGGTAAATCGCGTCGCGTCCGTCGAGCCTGTCCGGGGTGAACGAAAACGGGTAGAACGCGGTCGCGTCGTTCGTGAAGCTTCGGGCAACGCCGTCGACATCCAGCGTGTCGATGGCGGCGACGAAATCGACCCGTGCATCGACAAGTTGCTCCAGCAGCTCGAGCGCCTTGTCAGCTTGGCCAGTTCGGGCATAGCCGCAGGCGAGGTTGTAGCGTGTCGCGTAACTCGACGGATTCAACGCGAGCGCCTGCTCGAGCCTATCCGTGAAGCCGACGTAATCGCCGTCCTGATACAGCTGTGCAGCGGTCTGTTGCAGGCGCTGTGCTGCCGCGATCGGATGCTCTGCGCCGGCACCGGAGGACACCAGGAAGAGCGCGGCCGTCAGCGAGACGGACCGGATGCTAGGGATGAGTGTCGTCTGAATCACTCGGTGCCCCCGCTGCTATTGATTGGTGCTGTGACACGGGCAGTCGCGGCCAGATGCCGCCAGGCAGAGTCGACGCTGGCAGTGTGCGTGCACCGGCACTAGGATACCGGGTATACCATCGAGATTATGCGATGCAGCACGGCGCCCGAAAGCTTATCGAATGCGTGGGCAACACGCCGCTGATCCGGTTGAACCGGCTATCGGATCGCCTGGGCTGCGAGATCCTCGGCAAGGCCGAGTTCATGAATCCCGGCGGCTCGGTCAAGGATCGCGCTGCGCTGGGCATGATTCTCGCGGCCCGAACTTCCGGCGAGCTGCGTCCCGGGGGCACGATCGTGGAGGGCACGGCGGGCAACACGGGCATCGGGCTCGCGATGATTGGCAGCGCGCTCGGACATCGCACGGTCATCGTCATGCCGGACAACCAGAGTCGCGAGAAGATCGACACGTTGCGGGCTTATGGCGCCGAGCTCCGCCTGATTCCCGCGGTTCCGTACAAGAATCCTAACCACTTCGTGCACACATCGGGACGCCTGGCACAGGAACTCGACGCGAGCGAGGAACACGGCGCGTTTTGGGCGAACCAGTTCGAGAACCTCGCGAATCGTGACTTTCACGAGCGTACGACAGGGCCGGAAATCTGGGACCAGACGCACGGAGAGGTCGACGGCTTTGTGTGTTCGGTCGGCACAGGTGGCACGCTCGGTGGTGTCGGCCGCGCGCTGAAGGCCCGCAATCCCGACGTCACGATTGCCCTGTCCGACCCCGAGGGGTCGGGATTGCACAACTTCTTCGCGTATGGCGAAGTCAAAATCGTGGGCAGTTCCATCACCGAGGGCATCGGCAATAGCCGCGTGACCGCCAATCTCGAAGCCGCGCCGGTGGACCTGAGCTGGCAGATCCCTGATACGGAGGCGGTCCCGATGGTCTTCGAGCTGATTCGCGAGGAAGGCCTCGTGCTCGGCGGCTCCAGCGGTATCAACGTCGTCGGGGCCGTTCGTCTCGCTCAGGAACTCGGCCGCGGTTGCACTGTCGCAACCGTACTCTGCGATTCGGCGCTGCGCTACCAGGAACGGCTCTTCAACCGCCAGTTTCTGGAATCCAAGGGGCTCGAGCTGCCCGCCTGGTACGGCTGAGTCCGGCGACAGCCCGGGCCGCAGGCGTACACCGTCAGCGGCGCACCGGTAGTCGCGACGACTGCGATTGCGCAAGATCGTACTGAGCTTTCGCCGCCTTAGTTGGGAAGGCACGTTAACAAAGTGTGCCAACAGGCGGATGTCATTCACGGCGGCCAAATGTCAAAAAAAAGTTGCAATCGAAAAAGTTGCTTTTCCACGCTGGCAGCCTACATTTAGCCGCTGAGGCGAGAGCCTCGAGTGCCAACAAGTTCGCTTGTTGGCAACCGCCCTGCTGGAAAAGGTCCGAGCCTTGACAGGTGTCGGGGGCGGTGGACGCAAGAGGCAGAACCCGAAGGAAATGTC
>JBFHXQ010000102.1:0-9044 GCA_041598895.1 Woeseiaceae bacterium
AGCTCATCCTCCGCCTGAATGATGCAATACGTCCGTTTGCCGGTGTTCGGATCGACCCGATACTTCGAGCAGAAGGATCGAAATGCGTCCATCAGCGACGTCGATGGCGTAATCGGGTACCACGCGCCAACCGTCGCACCCGCATACATGCAGCCCAGTGCAGCCGCCGTATTGCCATCGATGACGATATGTCCGGACGTCTTGTCGAGCGGCGCGACTTTTTTCGGTAACGGGCAAGCGAAATGTGCTTTTGCATAGTCGTAACCCAACCGAATGGCTTGCATATTCGAAGCGATCAGCTTTTTCTTGTCTGCATAGGTTTCTTCCAGCAGACCAGTTACGATGTCGAGGTCGATGTCCAGCAGCGCTACGAGAGCCCCGGCGTAGGCAATGTTCTTCATCAGAATCCGCGCCCGGACGCCGTCGAAGTTTTCGTTGCACAGTTTCGACAGCGGAATACCGATTACGGTGACGTCGTCACGGTTCAACAGCTTGCTCCGCGGCCAGGTCGAGTCATAAAGCAGCCAACCGCCAGGAGATACTTCCGCCAGATCTCGTGCATACGTCTGCGCGTTCATTGCCACCATGACATCAACTCGTGTCGAGCGCGCCTGGTAGCCGTTCCCGGTGACGCGTATTTCGTACCAGGTTGGCAGGCCCTGAATGTTCGACGGAAAATAATTTTTTCCGACCACGGGCACGCCCATGCGAAAAATCGACTTCATGAGCAGGCCGTTCGCGCTAGCGGATCCGGTGCCGTTAACCGTCGCAATCTTGATGATGACGTCGTTCACTGCAGACATGGCGGAGGTCCGGATCAGGCCGCACCGCGTCGCGGTTTTGACGCTGCACGTGGTTCAGTCACGTCATCGACCGCGTATGGAATCAGAATCGTGGATTTCTGCATGTCCCAGGCACCTGTGGGACAGCGCTCCGCGCACAGTCCGCAGTGCACGCACAGGTCTTCGTCCTTCACCATCACGCGTCTCGTTTGCGGCAGACCGGGGGAAACGTACAGCGCCTGATCAAAGTTCTCGGCAGGCGCCGACAGGCGACCGCGAAGGTCCGCCTCGCTGCCGTTATCTGTGATCGTAAGACAGCTGACCGGGCAAATATCGATACAGGCGTCACATTCGATACACAAATTCGCGAAAAAGACCGTCTGGATGTCGCAATTTAGGCAGCGCTCGACTTCCTGAATCGTCTGCTCAGCCGTGAACCCGAGTTCAACCTCGATATCCAGCTTCTTGAATCGTTTCTTCAAATCGACATGCGGCATCAGCCGCCGGGCAGCAGGATCATAGTCGTTCGAATAGCTCCACTCGTGCATGCCCATTTTCTGGCTGTCCAGCCGCATGCCGACCGGTAGCCGTTCTTCGAGCGGCTCGCTATTGCAGTATTTGTGAATCGATATTGCAGCCTCGTGCCCGTGCGCCACCGCCCATATGATGTTTTTTGGGCCGAATGCCGAGTCGCCGCCGAAGAATATGCCCTCGCGGGTGCACATCATCGTCGTCTCGTCGACGACGGGGCAGTCCCACTCGTTGAACTCGATGCCGATATCCCGCTCGATCCATGGAAAAGCGTTGTCCTGGCCGATTGCGAGGATCACGTCGTCGCACGGAAATGTCTTCTCGCCGACAACCTTTCCGCGGTCAATGCGCCCGGCGTCATCAATCTGGTACTCCATCAGCTCGAACGTCATGCCCACAAGCTTGCCGTCCTCCACCACAAACGCCTTGGGCGAGTGATTGACGACGATCTCGACGTTTTCTTCCTCGGCATCCTCCAGCTCCCAGTCAGATGCCTTGAAAAAGCCTCGCGGCTTGCGTGCCATAACCTTGACGTCGTCCGCGCCGAGACGCAGGGAGGTTCGACAGCAGTCCATTGCGGTGTTGCCGACGCCGATAATCAACACCCGCTTCCCAACCGAATCAATGTGCCCGAACGCAACGGATTCGAGCCAATCGATGCCGATATGAATGTTTTCGGTATCGTAGCGCCCGGGAATTTCGAGGTTCTTGCCGCGAGGCGCGCCGGTCCCAACGAAAATGGCATCGAAACCTCCGTCGTCCAGCAGCTCCTTCAGGCTGTCGATCTGGTGTCCCAGCTCGAGTCGCACGCCGAGATCCAGTATGTAGCCTATTTCCTCATCGAGTACCTTGGGCGGCAGCCTGAATTGCGGAATGTTCGTGCGCATCAGGCCGCCGGTCGCGTCGAGTGCCTCGAAAATCGTCACGTCATAACCGAGCGGCCGCAGATCGTTCGCGACCGTCAGCGACGCGCAGCCCGCGCCAATCAGGGCAATTTTTTTTCCGTTGTTTCGCGCCGGCGGTTTCGGCAAGCGATCACGAATGTCGTCACGATGGTCCGCTGCGACACGCTTGAGGCGGCAGATAGCGACAGGCTTGTCTTCCACCCGACCACGCCGGCACGCCGGCTCGCAGGGCCGGTCGCAGACGCGGCCAAGAATGCCGGGAAATACGTTGGAGTTTCGATTCTCGATATAGGCATCGCTGAATCGGCCCTGCGCAATCAAACGTATGTACAAAGGTACGTCGGTATGCGCCGGACATGCCCACTGGCAATCGACTACTTTGTGAAAGTAGTCGGGATTGGTCGTGTCGGTTGGTTTCATGCAGTCGACGTGCCTGCGGCTCCCGACGCCCGGCACCAGCGAGAGTCAATATTCCGTGCCTAATTCGGGGCAAGCATAACCCGCTCGCCCGGAATGTAAACCATTTCCTTGCGAACGCGCTCCGCCCGATTCTTGAGCCTGTCGTCCGGGGCCTGTCGCTCAGCGTTGTCGATTGAATTCGAGTCGCTGACCTGCGTCCCGGCGCAGTAGGCGCCCACCGCGAAATACGACCTGCCCGTTGATGATGGTCGCATCGACGCTGGCCGAAAACCGGTGACCCTCGAACGGCGACCAGCCGCACTTGTAAAGCAGATTGTCCCTGGTAACGGTCAGCGGGCGCGCCGGATCCACGATCACAAGATCCGCAAAATACCCTTCCCGTACGTAGCCTCGATCAACGACGCCGAAGACATCGGCTGGCGCATGACTCGTTCGGTCAACGGCGACTTCGACGGTCAGCGAGCCCGCCGCGACGAGATCGAACAGTGCCAGCAATACGTGTTGGACCAGCGGCAGACCTGCGGGTGCCTTGAAGTAGCTCTGGCGCTTCTCATCCAGCGTGTGGGGCGCGTGATCCGTGGCGATGATGTCGATACGGCCGTCGCGGACCGCAGACAGCAGTGCGTCCCGGTCCTCGGAGCGTTTGATGGCGGGATTGCATT
Organism: Woeseiaceae bacterium; assembly: GCA_041598895.1. Taxonomy (GTDB): domain Bacteria; phylum Pseudomonadota; class Gammaproteobacteria; order Steroidobacterales; family Woeseiaceae; genus UBA1847. Next base: position 3,301 of record JBFHXQ010000102.1, read on the forward strand.
TGATTTGCGTGCCTAGCTCCGCGTAGTCGGTCTCGTCGAACCACAGATGGTGGACGCACACCTCGGCCGTGATGCGCTTTTCCGACCGATGCGCGGAAGAGAACAGTGCCATTTCCCGCGCCGTAGTGAGGTGCAGGACGTGCAGCAGGGCATCGTAACGATGCGCCAGCTCGGTCGCGAGTTTTGATGATTTCAGACACGCATCCGCGGACCGGATGAGCGGATGCTCTGCCATCGGCACGTCATCACCATAACGTGCGCGGGCCCGTGCCTCGTTCTCACGAATCATGGGCGAATCCTCGCAGTGGGTAACGACGATAATCGGCGCGTAGGAGAACAACTTGCGGAGCGCATCCGGGTCATCGACGAGCATATTGCCCGTCGATGCCCCCATAAATGCCTTGATGCCGCATGCTTCGCCCGGACGCAGTGCCTTGATCTCGTCGATATTGGTGTTTGTCGCCCCGAGGTAGAAGCCGTAATTGGCGGCGCAGCGGCCGGCCGCACGTCGGTACTTGTCCGCCAGTATCTGTCGCGTCGTGGTCTGCGGATCGACGTTCGGCATGTCCATGAAACTCGTAACGCCACCCGCGGCCGCGGCGGCCGACTCGGTTGCCAGATCGGCCTTGTGAGTCAGACCCGGTTCGCGGAAATGCACCTGGTCATCAATCATGCCCGGGATCAGAAAGCGCCCGTTCGCGTCGATCACCTCGGCATTTGTCGGCGCTGCAATCCCCGACGCGACCTTCTCGATCCGTTCGCCCCTTACCAGGACATCCGCATCGAGAATTCTCGAATCGTTGACGAGGCGAGCGTTTGTGATCAACAGCGCATTCAACCGGAGGTTCCCGTTATTTGCTAGCCGCACAGGCTGGCGACGCAGGGCATTATGAAATGCCGATCGCTGAATTGCCATGCGGGCCTCCGGGTGTCTCCGTTGTCATGCCCGAGCGGGTAGCGCCGGGCTCCACCGCGTCCAGTCGTATGATCCGCTGGGCGTGCTCGACCACCTGCGGACCGTGCGCTACGGCAACGATGGTTGCTGCTTGCGCACGGAGATTCGTGAGCACCCTGTGCTCTGTTTGCCGATCGAGCTGGTTTGTCGCCTCATCGAGCAACAGCACGCGTGGCCGCCGATACAGCGCTCGAGCGATAAGAATTCGCTGCGCTTGCCCCCCTGACAGCGCGGCGCATGCCCCGGAAATCGGCGTATGCAATCCCATCGGCAGCGCTTCGATGTCGCGCCAGACCGCTGCGATCAGCGCAACTTCACGAATTCGATCGATGTCGGGCGCCGTATCGAAGCAGCTGATGTTGTCGGCTAGCGAACCGGCGAACAGTCGGTCGTTCTGCATGACGATGCCGATCTGCTGCCGAACTGCGACAGGCTTCCAGAGGCGCAGGTCGAGTTCGTCGACGAGTATGCGTCCGACCTGCGGGCGCAGGCTGCCAGCAAGCAGCCGCAAAAGCGTCGATTTTCCACAACCGGAGGTACCCGTAATCACGACGAATTCGCCGGCGCCGATGTCCGCGTAGAACCCGTCCAGCAACGCCCCTTCACCCGGGTACCGGTAGGCGATATTGTCGCAGCGCAGCCGTCCCGCCATCGGCCTGCTCACTGCAGAAGCCGGCGTAACCTCGCCTCGCTCCTCCAGAATCTCACCGACGCGTTCGACATGCGGTCGGAGCAGATACAGCTCCCGCAGCACGCCGAGCAGTCCAAACATGGCGCCGGCGAGACGGCCGCGCAGCGCGAGGAACGCAAACAGGACGCCGAGCGTCAGGGTCCCGTCAACGACCTTCGCAAGCCCAATGCCGAGGAACAGGAGCTGATCCGCCGCAGCCGTGAGACCGTGGCCCGCAGATGCAGCGATGCCCAGGCGCGCTACGCGCGCGGTTGCATTCGTTCCACGCATAAAATGCGCCTGCCAGTGCTGCAGGCGCTGGGGCCCGAGGCCGAGCGCCTGTATCGTTTCGAATCCACGCAGGGTGTCGATCAGCAGGTTCGATGCCCTAGCCTGAGCCACGAGCGCCTCGAGGCTCAGGCTGCGCGATCTCGGGAGCGTAATGACGTGCACACCGATCCCGATAACAAGCATACCGACCGACGCGAGCGTCAGCGTACCACTGTAGAGTGCCATCACCGCCAACGTGCTCGACAACATGACGGCCTGCACGATGCCCGTTGCGCAGGTGTCGATCAGCGCGGCACGTATAGGACGCAGCGATTCGATCCGCGAAACGAGATCACCCACCTGTCGCTTGAGAATCGTCTCGGCGGGCAGCGAGAACAGATGCTGCACGACTGCGGTCGTGCTGTCCTGTGCGAGTCGCGTCCCGGTATACAGCGCAAACCAGCGGCGCAATGTCTCGAGACCGACTTTAGCCACAAGAATTAACCCGATCGCGAGCAGCACCGCATCGCGCCACGTCTGATCCTGGCCGAGCACGATTTCATCGATCAAAAGTTGCGTTGCTATAGGCGGAGCCAGCGCGAAAATCTGCGTCGTCACCAACAGCGTCAGCATCACGCCCAGGTACGGTAACAGGCCCGAGTAGGTGCGCAGCATTGTCCACAACGTCAGGCGCGAATTCGCATCGATATTCTGTGGACGAGCAAACACGCGACACTCGATCGCGACGCCGGTGAATGCTCGGCTGACTTCGTCCATTGCGACGCGCCGACGGCCGCAGGCCGGATCGTGAATCGTAATGGCCCGCCGGTTGACTCGAGTTACAACGACAAAGTGATCAAACTGCCAGTGCAGGACTGCGGGCAGATGCAGGCGGCGAAGCTCCGCCAACCGAACCCGGACCGGCCGGGTCGCGATCCCTAAGGCATCCGCCGCGGCAGCAAGTCCGGCTAGCGTCGGGGCGCGCTCTGCCGGTGTGCATTGCGCGCGCAGCTGTGCAAGTGCGACCGGCCGACCGTTTGCGGCCGCTACCATCGCCACGGCTGCGAGACCGCACTCCGAAGCCTCGCTCTGCAGAACGACCGGGGTCCAGCCACGCATTCAGCCGTCCCCGGTCATGCGGCTGCGAAGTCCGCGGAACAGCCACCCATACAGCGGCCAGCGGCCCCGAATCAGGTCAGCTTCGATTGCCGTGCCGGGCGGCAGCACCCAGCGCTCTCCGCGCATCACGACCGCAGGATCCGCGATAGCGGCGCGGATTTCGAAGACGGGGCCCGCGATCGGGACGGCAACGTCGATGCTTTGTGCGGACGTCGCAACGGCCCCGATTTCCGTCACGGCAGCCGGCACCGTGCCATAGATCTGATGCGGGTACGCGGTCAGGCGCAGCTCGATGCGCTGACCGACGTGGAGGAATGCGGCGTTGTCCGCGACAACATAAAGGTGCGCCTCGAGCCTCGCGTGCCGGTCATACAGCGTCAAAAGCGTTTCGCCCGGCCGAACGACGCTGCCTTCACGAACCGTCAAACCCGCCACGACACCGGCGGCCGGTGCACGTATCTCGTCGGCGACGCGCAGCGCGGACTGCGCAAGGTCACGCAGCAGCACTTCGCGATTCACGGCGTCAGCCGCCCGCTCCCGGGCCGCGGCGTGTTCCTCCGCTTCGAATTGCCATTTGACGCTCGAGATTTCGGCTTCGATCGCCAGCACCCGCTGGCGCGCCGCCTCGCCCTCTGCGCTCGCCGCAAGCGCCACCCCGCCGGCCGCATCCGCCGCCTGACGCGCCAGGCGACCGTCTGCCGCCAGCCGGGCGATCCGCTCTGCCCGACGCTGTTCGATGCGGGCTTTTTCCAACTGCGCTGCCAGCTCTCTGCGCGCGGCCGCGAGGCGCTGCGTCAAGAGTCTGAGGCGTTGCTGCAGCCCCTTGCGACGAGCGCCTGCAGACTCGGTGATTGCGTCAAGCAGTGCTTTGCGCGCCTCGAGTTGCCGACGCAGCGATGCCACCTCGACGCTCGCAAGCCGGCCAAGGTCGGGCAGCGCCGCGGCACTGCCCAGCCACATCAACGGCTCGCCCTCGGCGACCTCGCTGCCGTTTTTGACCGCCAGCCGATCGACCGTACCGGTTCGCACTGCCCGGACCTTGACGATACCGCCAACCGGCAGGAGCACACCGACGGCGCGGGCACGCTCCGGCAACTCGATGAGCACGAGACCCGCAGCGATCGCTGAAAGCGCGAAAATGGCGACAAGAGACGTCAATCCGGCACCGGGCGCCGACACAACACTGACGGGACCGAAGCCGCGGTACCGCGCGGCCGCGACCGCCGTGGCGCGAAACAGGGGCAGCCTGCCTGCGCGGGGCACAGGGCTCGGCGCCGATGGATCGTCGCGGGGCGGTACGGTCATCGCTGCATGCGAACATGCAGCATCGTGCGTCTGCCACAGGCGAAATCCGCCGCCCGCCGCAAATTTTGCCCGCGAGCTCACGGTATGCGATAACCGCGACACTGCTGCGTGAATGACCGTTATGAGCGACTCGCACTATCTCGAACGAATCAGCGCCGCCCGCGTGTACGAGGTGGCCAGCGAAACGCCGCTCGATGTGGCGCCGCTCCTATCCGCGCGACTCGGCAATCGCATCCTGCTGAAGCGGGAAGACCTGCAGCCCGTGTTTTCGTTCAAACTGCGCGGGGCTTACAACAAGATTGCCGCACTGGACGACGACGCGATCGCGCGTGGCGTAATCTGCAGTTCGGCAGGCAATCATGCGCAGGGCGTGGCGCTCGCCGCCCAGAGACGCGGCATTCCCGCAGTCATCGTCATGCCGCAGACGACGCCGGTGATAAAGATCGACGCGGTTCGCTCGCTCGGTGCCGAAGTCGTGCTCTTCGGAGATACCTATGACGACGCGTTTGCTCACGCCCGCAAGCTGGAGCTCGAACGGGGGCTAATTTTCATTCATCCGTTCGACGATCCCGATGTCATAGCCGGCCAGGGCACGATCGGCGCCGAGATACTGCGCCAGGCTGGTACGGATATCGATGCCATTTTCGTTCCGATTGGCGGCGGGGGGCTGATCGGCGGCATTGCCGTATACGTCAAGTCGGTGCGTCCCGACATCCGCATTATCGGCGTCGAGCCCGAGGATTCTGCGGCAATGAGCGCATCGCTCGCGGCCGGCGAGCCCGTGACGCTCGAGCACGTCGGCATATTTGCCGACGGCGTTGCCGTCAAACGCGTCGGCGACGAAACGTTTCGCCTGTGCCAGACGTACGTCGACGAAGTGGTAACGGTCAATACGGACCAGATCTGTGCCGCGATTCAGGATATCTTCGAGGACACCCGCTCGATCGTTGAGCCCGCTGGTGGACTGACCGTTGCCGCTGTCAAAAAATACGTCGCGGAACACGGCGTCTCCGGGCGCTCCTTTGTAACGATAAACTGCGGCGCAAACGTCAACTTCGACAGGCTGCGCCACATCGCCGAACGGGCTGCCGTCGGTGAGGAAAAGGAAATGCTCCTCGCCGCCGAAATTCCGGAGGAGCCAGGCAGCTTTCGAAAGTTCTGCGAAGCAATCGGCCGCCGCAGCATTACCGAATTCAATTATCGCTACAGCGACGCGAGAGATGCGCACATTTTCGTCGGTGTGGAACTGCGCCACGGTAATGCCGAACGCGAGGAGATCTTGATCGCGCTCGAATCCGCAGGTTATACGGTCGTCGATCTCAGCGACGACGAGCTCGCGAAATTACACATTCGCCATATGGTCGGCGGCCGCGCGCCGGGGCTGGCGAACGAGCGCCTGTTTCGCTTCGAGTTCCCGGAACGCCC
>JBFHXQ010000103.1:0-9034 GCA_041598895.1 Woeseiaceae bacterium
TGCAGCCGCGAACAGGCCGCGAGCGACCTCGCCGCGGATGCGATGGAAAGGAGCTTCGCACCGACCGTCTGGTTCGAGGTCGACGCCGAAGGCGGCATCCTCGTCAACATTGCCAAAGCCGAAATGGGTCAGCACGTCGGCACGGCGCTGGCGCGCGTGGTCGCGGACGAGCTGGGCGCCGACTGGGAGGCAGTGCGCATCAAGCACGTCGACTCCGATCCGAAGTGGGGCTACATGGTGACGGGCGGATCGTGGTCCGTCTTCACGACGTTCGCGATGCTGTCCCAGGCCGGTGCCGCCGGGCGCACGGTGCTGCGCGATGCAGGCGCTGCGCTTTTAGGCGTTCCCGCGGACGACTGCACGGTGTCGATGAGCGAGGTCTCGGCCGGCCGCGAGTCGGTCAGCTTTGCCGAGATCGTTAAGCGCGGCGACATCAGCCGCACGTTCACCGACGAAGAGCTGGCGGCGATGCCGATCAAGCCGGCATCGGAGCGGCAGTACATCGGCAAGGCGACGAAGGCGCGCGATATTCCGGAAAAAGCCACCGGTACCGCAATCTACGGCCTCGACGTCGAGCTGCCGGACATGGTGTACGCGCAGCCGCTGCTTCCGCCGACGCGCTACGGCAGCTCGATCAAATCGATCGATGACTCGGCTGCGAAGGACGTGCGCGGCTACATCCGTACCCTCTCACTCAGCGACCCCAGCGAGGTACTGCAGGGCTGGGCCGTCGTCATCGCCGAAAATTACCCGAGTGCGATGAAGGCGGCCAAGGCGGTCACGGTCGAGTGGCAGGCCGGGTCTACCGCGAGCGTCAGCGAGGCGGACATTGTCAGCGAAGGCGAGAGGCTTGCGCGTGATAAGGCGACGGGCGTTCTGGTCGTCAACGACGGCGATGTTGCCGGCGCGCGTGCGAACGCCGCGAAAACGCACTCCGCCGTGTATCGCACGAGCACGGCCCTGCACTTCACGCTCGAACCGCAGAACGCCGTGGTCGAGTTTGCCGACGGCAAATGCCACATCCATACCGGCAATCAGTGGCAGTCGCTGATCCTGCCGGTGCTGTCGAAGGCGCTCGGCATGCCGGAAACCGACATCGTCATCCATCAGTATTACCTCGGTGGCGGATTCGGGCGGCGGCTGTGGGGCGACCAGATCATTCCCGCTGCACTTGCGGCGCGTGAACTGGGCAGGCCCGTCAAAATCGTGTTTCAGCGCGCCGACGACAGTCGCTTCGACTGCTGCCGCTCGGCGTCCGTGCAGCAGTTTGACGCGACGTTCGATGCCGGCAACGAGCTGACGGGCATCGAGCATGCCGCGGCCGCGGGCTGGCCGACGCTGGCGATGGCCCCGGGCTTCCTCGCCGACGGCGTCGACGGCAACGGCAAATTCGACACGTTCTCGATCAGCGGCGGCGACCACTGGTACACGCTGCCGAACCATCGCGTGCGTGCGATCAACAACGACCTCGCGCAGCGCACCTTTCTGCCCGGCTGGCTGCGAGCCGTGGGCCCTGGCTGGGTCGGTTGGGGCGTCGAGAGCTTCATGGACGAGCTCGCAGAGATCGCAGGCGTGGATCCGATCGAATTTCGGCTGGCGCGACTCGACGGTGCGGGCAAGAACGCCGGCAAAGCGCCCGAGGCGGTCGGCGGCGCGCGGCGCCTCGCGGCCGTACTGAAAGACGTCCGCGATCGCTCCGGCTGGGGCCGGAAGCTGCCGGCCGGTGAGGGCATGGGCGTAGCGGTATGTCACGGCCAGGAGCGCACGATGCCTACCTGGATCGCCTGCGTCGCGCATGTGGGCGTCGACAAGGCGGCGAAAAGGATCAAGGTTCACAAGATCTGGCAGTCGATCGACTGCGGCACGGTCGTGCATCCGGACGGCGCTTTGGCGCAGGCCGAAGGCGCGACATTGTGGGGGCTGAGCCTTGCACTGCATGAGGGTGCCTCGTTCCAGAACGGCCAGGTGCGGGAGCGCAACCTCGATGCCTACACGCCGCTCAGGATGGGCGATGTGCCCGAGCTCGACATCCGCTTCATGGACAGCACGGAATTTCCGACCGGGCTCGGCGAGCCGCCGCTGATACCGGTGCCGCCCGCAATCGGGAATGCGGTCTACCGGGCGAGCGGTATCCGGGTGCGGAATCTGCCGATCCGTATCTAGACCTCCGTCACACTGACGACACCGGGCCGCGACCGGCCCGGTTTGTCGTCTGCAAAGCGTGATCCCGTACCGGGAAATCCGCGCATCGCACGGGCAAGACTTGCGGCATCGACTGCCATGGAAGGGTATCCGGCATGTACCGCCGCCTGAAAACGATCGCGCTGATTATCAATGCAAAGGCCATCGTCGTCGCAGTGCTCGCCGTAGCGTCGACGTACGCCTGCCTGCACTTCGGAATTACGGCGAATTTTCCGCTGACGCTGATCGCGACGGCGGTCGTATTTCCTATCGTCTTCTCGATCAACAGCGCCTACAAGCGACGGGAATCGGTCCTCGATGATTACGGGTCGCTGAAGTCCCACGGTCGGGCGATCTATTTTGCGGCGCGTGACTGGCTGGAGGATGCCGATCCCGACAGGCTGGAGCGTTGCCGTGGCCTGCTCGGGACGCTTCTGACATCGACACGCAGCATGTTCAGCGGACCGCGTTGTGAAATGCACGACCGCGAAAAGCAGGTCTACGCCGAGTTCTCGAACCTGTCGCACTTCATTCGCGAGGATCTTCGCCAGGCAGGTCTGGCATCGGGCGAAGTGTCGCGCTGCAATCAGTACCTGTCGAAAATGCTGCTCGCGTTCGAGCAGATCAAGCACATCTACCAGTACCGTACGCCGAGGACCCTGCGCGCATTCAGTGATTTCTTCATTACGGTACTGCCGCCGCTGTACGGGCCTTATTTCGCGCACATTGCGCTCGATTTCTCACCGGGATTGACCTACCTGATGCCGGTGCTGTTCGCGTTCGTGCTCGTCAGCCTCGATACGATTCAGGAGCATCTCGAGAATCCGTTCGACCAGGTTGGTCAGGACGACGTGCTGATCAATGCCGAGAAGTTTGTCGATCGCCTGAAGGTCGGCGCCACGGATCCTGCTGCAAACGAAACGACGGCCGCGCAGGTCGCCTGAATTTACTGCACCGCATGAAAAACCGCCGCTGGCAGGCAGCTGCCAGCGGCGGTTTGCGCGTGACGGGCCCGCTCCGGCGCAAAGGATTCGCGGCCGAAGCCTGGCAAATCTTGGATTATTCAGGCCGCCTTGCGTTCGGCCGCAAAATTATCAGCCGCAAACTCCCAGTTGATCAGCTGGTCGAGAAACTTCTCGACGTAGCGCTTGCGCTCGTTCTGATAGTCGAGGTAATACGCGTGCTCCCAGACGTCCAGGGTTAGCAGCGGTATCGCGTCGCCGACGAGCGGTGTTCCGGCGTTGCTTGTCGTGACGATGTCGAGTCGTCCCGAATCGTTTACGAGCCAGACCCAGCCGCTCCCGAACTGGGACGTTGCTGCGTCACGAAACGCATCGCGGAATGCGGAAACGCTGCCGAACGCCGACTCGATGGATTCCTTCAGTTGCCCATCCGGTGCGCCGCCGCCGTTCGGCGTCATGCTGTGCCACAGGAACGTGTGGTTCCACGCCTGCGCGGCGTTGTTGAACACGCCCGCGTCGTTTGCGTCTTTCGATTTAGCAATGATTTGCTCGAGCGTGAGATCGGCGTAATCCGAGTCCGCGATGGCCTTGTTCAGCTTGCTGACGTAGCCGCGATGATGCTTGCCGTAATGCAGCTTCAACGTGTCCGCAGAAATGTGCGGCTCGAGCGCGTCGAAACTGTAGGGTAGATCCGGTAGTGCGATAGTCATTGTTTGCCTCCTTTCTGTCCTGAAATCGAATGCGGACCGGCATGCGGTCGCGAGCCTTGCTGAATCAAGCGGATTACGCTAAACAGTAATGCTACCACAATAGTTGCGATAACGCAACTAATAGCCCGCTTCCCATTGTAAATCTTAAGATTTCTGTACCTCCGGCAGGCGTGCGCCCAGGCCTGCGCCGGCCAGACCCATCAAGGCGAGCAGGCCGATCACACCCCCGTTGCCGACGAATGCCGCGAGTGAACCGACGGTTCCGGCCAACAGCAGCAGGACGCCGATGACGGTATTGCTCACCGCAACGTAGTCCGTGCGGCGATTACCGGATGCAAGGTCGACGACGTAGGTCTTGCGACCGACGCGTACGCCGCTGTGCGCGAGGCTCAGGACGAAGTAAGCCAACGGTACGTACCAAACAGCAGAATCTGCAGCAGGTGTCAGATGATCCACGATGAACACGGTGATGCCGGTGCACGACGTGACGAGCGCCGAGATCATCATGACCTGGCGACTCGAGCGATCGGCAAACCGGCCCCAGAAGGGTCCGCTCACGAGGCTCGCAATACCGCCAGCAATGACGAACAGGCCAAGAAGATACGTCGGCGAACCAACGCTCTGCTGCGCGAGTGCCACGTAGAACGGCGCACTCAATGCCGAACACATCAGCAATGCACGTGTCAGCACGAACCGTCGAAACGCCGCGTCCGTTCGCAAGATATTCAGGCGCCGAACGGCCTCGACGATCGCATTGCCGCCGCCTGCCGTCTCGCCCCGATACTCCCGGACCAGCGAAAAGACGATCGCGGCGAGCACCCAGGTCGCCGCGGCCGCGACCAGCAGCGGTCCGAACAGGCTGGCGTCGTCGGACTGTAGCGCCGGCATAACCAGCACCGCTCCGACGCCGATCGTCAGCAATCCGGCCGCGCTCGCGGACCAGCCCGTCAGCCGACCCCGGCGGGTTTTCGGTACGGTTTTCCCGAGCACGTCCTTCGACGCAACCGAACAGAAGCCGCGCGCCAGGCTGAACGCGATCAGCAGCGCGATGATGGCCCAGCCCGCCTGCGCGCCCTCGAGGGTCACGGCGACGCCGCCCAAGCCTGCGATTGCAGCCGCCTGTACGACGCTGCCCGCGACCCAGACCCACTTGCGCACCGCCAGGCGGCGTATGAAGCCGGCGATGACCAGCTGCGGTATCAGCGATCCGGACTCGCGGATCGGCACGAGGAAACCCAGGAACGCGGCCGGCGCGCCGACGGCGCCGGTCACCCAGGCCAGCACGGTCTTGGGGCTGGCGACGGCATCGCCGAGCTTCGTCAGGAAGTACGCGGCTAAGAGCAGCACGAAATTTCGCGGCGTCTCGCGACAGGCCGTCTCGGAAATGTCCGTGCAGACGCGGGCGTCTTCCTCGTTGGTCAGCTTTTCGTAAATCGACGTCGCGATCGTCTCCGCGTTCACGCGCTGCTCCCGGCCTGCCACGAAACGTGGAAGCATTGCACACGTGCGGCCGCCGTTGCGTTTCCGGTTGTAACGATGGCCGCGCGGGCAACCCGGGCAGGGGTCCGGACCTGTCGGATTTTTGACGCTCGGGCACCGGAATTTTCACGTTAAGTTCCTGAATTCGCGGCCGATATCTCTACAAGTCTGTGATCGACTCTGTGCCCCCGGAGAGCCCCTGAGCGAGCGCGAAACGTAGCGGTTATGAGCATGCAGCCGAAAGCGAAAGAGCAACCGACAATACTCGTCGTCGAGCCGGATGACGGGACGCGCAGGCGCGCACGCGACGTGCTGGAGCGCATCGGTCTCGTGGTACACGACGCAAAGACCGCGGAGCAGGCGATCAGCGCTGCCGTCGAGCTGACGCCGGATGTGGCTCTTTTAGCCTGCCGCTTGCCGAGCGTGGACGGTATCGATACGTGTCGCGACCTTCGCGAGGCACCGGCCCTGGTCGACATGCCGATCATCATGCTGGCCGACGCCGACGATGCCGAGTCGATCAGCCGCGCGTACGAGGCGGGTGCCACGGATTTCATGACGAAGCCGGTCGACTGGTCTCAGCTCGGCCACAAGGTGCGCTATGCGCTGCGCATGAGCCTCGTGTGTCAGCGACTGCGCAACAGCCGCCTGCGCAACCGTGCGCTCGTGCAGGCAATTCCGGACTCGATGCTGGTCGTGGACAGCGAAGGCATCCCCGTCAAACATCACGTCGGCAAGGAAGGCAATCCGCTGATCGAGCTGTGGCTGTCCCGCCGCGGATCCATCATCGACATTCTGGATCAGGAACTCGCAGCAAAATGGGCGCAGCATATCGACCGGGTGCTCGACACGGGTGAATCTCAGAACTGCGAGGACGAATACGTGCTGGATGGCTGCAGCTACTATTTCGAAACTCGTATGGTTCCGTACACGCGATCACGCGTGCTCGTCATACTGCGCGACGTGTCGGTTCAGAGGCGCGCCGACGCAAAGGTGCACAGGCTCGCCTTTTACGACACGCTGACCGGGCTCCCCAACCGGCAATCGTTTCTGATACAGGTATCCGATGCGATTCGCGAGGCGGAGCAGAGCGACGGATCGGTCGCGATACTCTATATTGATCTCGACAACTTCAAACGCATCAACGATTCGCTGGGTCACAGCACCGGCGATGAGCTGTTGAAACGAATTTCCCGCAGGCTCGAGCGCTCCCTGCGCCGGGAAGATTTCGTGGCGCGATACGGCACCTCGAATTCCGCGGTGCAGCTGGCGCGACTCGGCGGCGACGAGTTCATGATTTTGCTGCCGCATGTCGATTCCCGCGACGTCATAACGAGCATTGCAAACAGGGTTACCGAGGTCCTCAGCGAACCGCTGGACTACGATGGCCAGCAGTTCGTGATCACACCGAGCATCGGTATCGCCGTGTACCCGGAGGATGGCGAGGACATCGATACACTCGTCAAGAATGCCGACATGGCGATGTACGATGCGAAGTCCGCGGGCCGAAACTGCGTCAGCGAATTTTCCGGAACGATGTCGCTCCGGTCACTCGAGCGACTGGACCTCGAGGATTCGCTGCGCAGTGCGGTCAAGTGCGGCGACCTGCGCCTGCATTATCAGCCGAAGCTCGATCTCACGTCTCAAAAGGTGCTCGGCGTCGAGGCTCTGGTTCGCTGGACCCATGCTGCCCGCGGACCCGTGTCGCCGGCCAAGTTCATCCCGATCGCCGAGGAAGCCGGCATCATCATGGAGCTCAGCGACTGGGTGCTGCAAAGCGCGTGTGACCAGCTCGCGGAATGGCAGGCCGGACCGCTGGCCGACGTCAAGATTGCGATCAACCTGTCGGCGAAGCAGTTCTACCATGAGGATGTCGATGAGCAGATCGTTGCTGCGCTCGCATCCCGTGGCCTGGACCACCGTCAGCTGGAACTGGAGCTCACGGAAGGCACATTGATGCGTGACGTGTCCGACACGATTGCGGCGCTATCGAGGCTGAAAGACGCGGGCTTCAAAATCGCCGTTGACGACTTCGGCACCGGCTACTCATCGCTGAGCTACCTGAAGAAATTTCCGATCGATGCGCTGAAAATCGACCGGACATTTGTTGCCGAGGTTGCGGCCGAGGGTGACGATCGCTCGATCTGCCGGGCCATCATCGCGCTGGCGCACGGTCTGCAGCTGGACGTCATCGCCGAGGGTGTCGAGACGGCGGAACAGCTCGCGCATCTCCGGGCCCTTGGCTGCGACCTGATTCAGGGCTACTACTTTGCCGCGCCAATGAGCGGCCCGGACACAACTCGCTTTATCCTCGAGCATGAATCCGCAGTGATAACCGAGCTCGCCGCGGCAGGCGAAACCAGCCAGTAGCGGAACAAGTCGAACGGTGTGATCAGCTGCCGGTGAGTCGGCGCTGTGATTTGTGTTGATACATCCGCGCGTCGGCGTCGGCAAGCATGCTTTCGATCGTCGTATGTCGCTCGGCGTCGAAGTGAACGCTGCCGACGCTCCAGCTGAGTTGTGGGGCCAGAGGCGATCGGTCTGCCGCCACGGCCTCCATCAGCCGGGCCAGTGCCGGATTCGCTTCGGTTCCGGGTGTCACCATCAGAACAGCGAACTCGTCGCCGCCGACCCGGGCAACCACGTCGGCATCGCGAAAACACTCTGTCAGATGTCTCGCGAACAGCTTCAGCAACGCGTCGCCGGCTGCATGACCCGCCCGGTCGTTGATCGCCTTGAGGCCGTCGATATCGAAGTAGGCGAGTTCCGCGGGCGAGTTGTGGCGCTGGCAAAGCGACAGCACGTGCCGCGCAATCAGATTGAAGCCTCGCCGGTTGGCGATCTGAGTGAGATCGTCTGTTGTCGCCTGAGTCGATAGTGCAATTTGTTCTTCCACCAGAGTTGCGGTGTCCCGCAGGAGCTGCAGGTCCTCGTCGGTCATGCGCCGCGGCGTTGCATCGATCAGGCACAGCGTCCCGATGGGATAACCGTCCGGGCTCGCGATCGGACAGCCGGCGTAGAAGCGAATAAAGGGTTGCTGCGTGACGAGGGGATTGTCGGCGAAACGCGGATCTGCCAACGCGTCATCGATGACCAACACGTCCGATTGGGCGATCGCATGCGCGCAGAACGATACCTCGCGAGCGGTCTCACTGACGTCGAGCCCCTGCCGCGACTTGAACCACTGTCGCTCCGAATCGACGAGGCTGATGAGGCAGATTTTGACGTCGAACAGTCGCTGCGCCATGCGCGTGATGCGATCGAAACGCTCCTCGGCGGCCGTGTCCAGGATTCGCAGCGACAGCAGACTTTTCAAGCGGGTCGATTCATTGACGAGCGACGGGGGTGCGAGCATGACGAGATTCCAAAATGCGCTGATCCGCAGCGGGTATCGGCAAACATCAGAAATGCTTGAGGGGCGCGTTTCCCGCCGCGGGCATCGCTCTGTCCGGCCACGCGGCTGCGCCGGCGGACACCGATTCCTAGTCGTCAGGCAGCACGACCCATTCGGCATCGTCGAATTCCCCGATGACCCGGACATCGACGAAGCGGGCCTGTTCGGCAATGATGTCGCGGACCTCGGCCGCCGGACTGGACTCCATCGCGTCCCGCGCAGACTTCGATTCCCAGGTAGCAATGGCGAGCAATGTGGAGGGATCCCCGATCTTGCGATGCAGCCGCGTGCCCCGGGCACCCGGGGCA
>JBFHXQ010000104.1:0-9007 GCA_041598895.1 Woeseiaceae bacterium
CAGTCTCCGCGCCGAAGCGGAGAATTTCAAACCCTACAGCTCGGACCCCGACGCGCCGATGGTAGACCCCGACCTGGCACACGATATCCGAACCACAAAAGAGACGATTGCCCGCCACCGCGACAACCTCAAGAAGTTCCAGGCTGATGAACAACAGATTATCGCGCGCTTCGAAGGGGACATCGATCGATTCAAGATCTTGAAGGGAATCGATTAGGTAAAGCGCGTCCGCCGACGCCCGGCTCAAGCAATGACGTTTCTAGACCGTGCCGGAATGGCCAAAGCCGCCGGCACCACGCTCACTGTCCGCAAACTCCTCCACGATTTCGAAGCGAACCTGTTCGACGGGAACGAACACCATCTGCGCGATTCTTTCCCCCGGCTGAATGTCATAGCTCTGGTTGCCGCGATTCCAGCAGGAAATGAATACCTGCCCCTGGTAATCGGAGTCGATCAGGCCGGTCAGGTTGCCCAGTACGAGGCCGTGCTTGTGCCCCAGTCCGGACCGGGGCAGTAGCACCGCTGCAAGCCCGGGGTCCCCTATATGGATGGCCAGACCGGTCGGCACGAGTTCCGTTGCACCCGGCTCAAGCGTCAGCGGCGCGTCGATGCAGGCCCGCATATCCAGGCCGGCCGAACCGTCCGTGGCGTACCCGGGCAACGGGATCGAATCCCCGACACGGGCATCGAGTACCTTGAGCTCGATTAATCGCAACCCGGAGCGCCTCAGTCTTTGCCCGAAACCAGGGTGAGGTCCGGTTCCGATTTTGCGCTTCGGACCGCTTCGTAACGGTCCGCGATGAGTGCGACGAGATGACCCGCCAGCTCGGTTTTGGCGAGCACCGGGAATGACTTTTCACCGTCTTGCCAATAGACATCGACGCTGTTGTCATCGCAGTCAAAGCCGCGGTCCACGCCGACGCGATTCGCAATGATCATGTCCAGATGCTTCTTGTTGAGCTTGCCGATCGCGTATTCCTTTACCCGCTCCGTTTCGGCAGCGAAACCCACCGTAAACGGTGCGTTTTTCAAGTTAGCGACCGATGCGAGTATGTCCTCTGTCCGTACGAGATCGATACGCGTTTCTGTCTTGTTCTTTTTGATTTTCTGTTTCGCAACGCCTGCCGGCCGGTAGTCCGACACAGCGGTCGAAGCGATGAAAATATCCGCCCGATCAATGTGTGCATGTGATGCCTCGTACATCTCCGCGGCGGTCTCGACGTTGATCACGGTGACGCCAGCCGGCTCCTCGAGACGGACGGGGCCGCTGATGAGAATGACGTCAGCGCCCTCGCGGACGGCAGCGGCGGCAATCGCGTAGCCCATTTTTCCGGAGCTTCGATTCGTGATGTAGCGCACCGGGTCGATCGGCTCGCGCGTCGGGCCTGCGGTGATCAGCACCGTCGTGCCGGACAGGACACCAGCACCTGGCCGGGCGAGCAATTGCGGTCCACACACGATGGCCGCGATGTCGGCCGGCTCGAGCATTCGCCCGGCGCCGGTTTCACCACAGGCCTGGGACCCGTACTCGGGACCGAGTATCCGGACGCCGCGCCCTTCCAGCGTTTGCCGGTTCGCCTGCACGGCGGGGTTCGCCCACATCACTCGATTCATTGCCGGGGCGATCGCGATCGGCGCCTCGGTCGCAAGACAAAGCGTCGTGAGCAGGTCCGGCGCAGCACCACTCGCAAGCCTTGCCATGACCTCTGCCGTCGCCGGTGCGATGAGAACGACGTCGGCCCAGCGCGCGAGTTCGATATGGCTCATCGATGCCTCGGCCTCCTTGTCCCAGAGGTTGGACCGGATCGGACGGCCGGACACGGCCTGCAACGCCGTTGGCGTTACGAATTCCTCGGCAGACGCGGTCATCACGATCTGGACTTCCGCCCCGCGCTCCCGAAGCCGCCGCACGAGTTCGGGGGTCTTGTAGGCTGCGATACCAGCCGTGATTCCAAGCACTATGTTCATCGGCGGATCATCAATCGCATCGACAATCGGATATTGAACTTGAGCTTAGCCCGTAGCTGCTCGGCATTTCCAGCAAATCTCGTCCGGCGCAGCCGATTGGCGCCTTGCGCGATCGCGCCGGGCAACGACAATGGGCTGCAAGGCACAGGTCGACCGGGAATGTCCATGCGCCCGAATATTGCGCCGGCGGGCTCGCGCCAGGCTGAATCGGGACAAACCGACACGGAGCTGCTGGCGACGATGTTCCGAGCAGGCGCCGGACGCGTCGCGGGTGATGAACTCGCCGCGCGACTTCTGGAACGATTCGGCAGCCTCCGCCAGCTCCTTCTGGCCAGCCCCAAGCATCTGCTGGCCGAGCCCGGTGTCGGCCCAAGGCGCCTGGCCGCGCTGCGGGCCCTTCGCGAACTGGCGCACCGCTACTTCGAGCAGACTCTGCCCGTCGGCCGCCCGATCCGGAGCCCTGCGGACACCGAGGCATTCCTGATTGCGCGCATGCGCGATCTCGAGCATGAAGTGTTTTGCTGCCTGTACCTGGACAATCGGCACCGGGTCCTCTGCTTTAACGAGATGTTTCGTGGCACGATCGATGGCACCAGTGTCTACCCGCGCGAAGTCGTGAAAGAGGCGCTTGCAGTCAACGCGGCGGCCGTGATACTCGCGCATAATCATCCATCGGGCGTTGCCGAGCCGAGCCAGGCAGACGAGCGCATAACCGGCCGCATAAAGGCAGCGCTGGCCCTCGTCGACATTCGGCTACTGGACCACCTGATCATCGGCGACGGCACCACGAGGTCACTTAGAAGCCGCGGATTGCTTTGAATTCGCGATCGGTTGAAGCGCCGCAAGGCACGCTTGTATTGCCTGCCCCGGGCTGGTATAAAGTTGCGCTCTTTGCGTGCGGGCCGTGCGCAAGTTTTAAGCTAAATCAGAGACTTAACCACCATGTCCAAGGTATGCCAGGTCACCGGGAAGCGGCCGCAGAGCGGCAATAACGTTTCCCATGCCAACCGCAGGACGCGCCGCAGGTTCCTGCCGAATCTGCAGGACAAGCGGTTCTGGCTCGAATCCGAGCAGCGATTCGTGCGCCTGCGGGTCTCGCACAAGGGCCTCAGGATCATCGACAAGCACGGCATCGAGAAAGTCGTCAGCGACCTGCGTGCGCAGGGGCAGCGGATCTAGACGACGGAGGATCAGCGAATGGCAAAGAAGGGCAATCGCGAAAAAATACGTCTCGTATCGAGCGCCGGTACCGGGCACTTTTACACGACCACGAAAAACAAGAAGCTGCACCCCGAAAAGCTGGAAACCAAGAAATACGATCCGACGATTCGCAAACACGTCGCGTACAAGGAAGCCAAGATCAAGTAGGCGCAAACCGAAGTTCGATCGTAAGCCCGCTTCTGGCGGGCTTTTTTGTGCGCACGCACGGCGCAGTGCGGCGACTATCGGGGCTCGCTGGCGCGGCTCGCAGGTATCCGCCCTCGCCGGGCTGCCGGGCGAGTCAGACACCGGACCCGGCGTTACAATTGGCGCATGCCGGAATTGCCCGAAGTCGAAACGAGCCGCCGCGGTATCGAGCCTTACGTCGCCGGCCAGCGCATCGATAACGTCATCATTCGCGATCGCCGCCTGCGCTGGCCGATTGCCCGGGACCTGGACGAGCGCTTGCCCGGCACGACCGTCAACGCCATCGAGCGGCGCGCAAAGTATCTTCTCCTGAAAACCACCGGCGGCACAGCGATCATGCATCTCGGCATGTCGGGGAGCGTTTATATCGTGGACAGGGATACGCCTGCCGGTATCCACGAGCACTTCGACATCGAGTTCGGGTCCGGCAAGGCGCTGCGCTACCGCGATCCGCGACGCTTCGGGTCGCTACACTGGTCCGACGATGCAGCGTCGCACTGGCTGCTCAGCGGGCTGGGGCCCGAGCCGTTCAGCGACAGCTTCTCCGGGAAATATCTCTACGCAATATCCCGAAACCGCAGGATCAGCATCAAGCCCTTCCTCATGAACTCCACCATCGTCGTCGGCGTCGGCAATATTTACGCCAACGAAGCGCTGTATCGGGCTGGTGTGCATCCGCGGCGTGCGGCGGGTCGAATCGCGCCACCGCGCTGCACCAAGCTCGTCGCAGCAATCCGGTCCGTGCTCGAGCGCGCGATCCGCGCCGGCGGAACGACGCTGCGCGATTTTCACGGCGGCAACGGGGAATCGGGGTGGTTCCAGCAGGAGCTCGATGTTTACGGGCGCGAAGGTGAGCCATGTTACGGCTGCGGCCGCCCGATTCGCTGCATCATGATCGGCCAGCGCGCGACGTATTACTGCGTCGACTGCCAGCGCTGACAGGTTCGCGTCAGGCGCGCCCGCAGCGCTTGAGCAGTGCTTTCCCGACTTCCGGTGACACGAACTCCGAGACGTCGCCACCGAGTTCCGCCACTTCCCTGACCAGGCTGGACGAGATGAACGTGTACTTTTCGGTCGGTGTCAAAAACGCCGTTTCCACCCTGTCGGACAGGTGGCGGTTCATGTTGGCGAGCTGAAATTCGTACTCGAAGTCCGAAACGGCACGCAGGCCGCGAATGATGACTCGGAGCCCATGCTCTTCTGCAAAGTCGACAGTCAGCCCCTGGTAAGAAGTTACCTCGACATTCTGAAACTCGGCGAGCGCGGCCCTCGCCATTGCGACGCGCTCCTCGAGCGTGAACAGCGGCGTCTTGCTCCCCGGGTTCGCCGCGATAGCGACGACGACCTTGTCGAACAGCGTTGCAGCCCTGCGCACGAGGTCCTCGTGACCGAGAGTAATCGGATCGAACGTTCCGGGATACATTGCTGAAACTGTCATTGGCCAACTCCGCCGCGGCCTGATTCATACAGCGCGTACCGCACGTTACCCGCCGTTTTCGCCTTCAGCTGTCGCCAGCCCGGCGGCACAGGCGGATCGGGACGCGCGCCGTCCTGTTCGACGTAGATCTTGCCGCCGTCGGACAAGAGCGCACGTTCGTCCAGCAGTCTACACAATTCCGGCAATAAATCTGCCGCGAACGGCGGATCGAGGAAGACGATGTCGAAGCGTGCGGGTCGCTCGGTCTTCAGGTATTCGATTGCGTCACCCTCGTAGACGATCGCGCGATCCGACTCGAGCACCTCGATATTACGCCTGAGACTTAGAAGCGCTGCCGCGGAACGCTCGACGAATACCGCTTCGCGCGCGCCGCGGGATAGCGCTTCGAGACCGAGCGCACCCGTGCCCGCGAACAAATCCAGACATCTTGCCCCCTCGACGTCGGGGGCCAGCCAGTTGAACACGGTCTCGCGAATTCGCTCGGACGTCGGTCGCAAACCGGGCTCGTTGGCGATTTCCAAAAGGCGGCTGCGCCAGTTTCCGGCTACAATACGCAGCCGTCCCGGTTGGGATGGTTTGGGCGTCTTTTTCCGTCGTCGCGTCATCGTATCCGCCGCTGGTCGCACAACCGACCTGCGGAACGGGAACAGTTTAGGCGATTCGACATCTCTGGGTGATTCCTGGTTCTAAATGTTTGGCAAAAAGGAGAAGCCGGCGAAACGTGAGGGCTTTTTCAAGCGCCTCCGCGCCAAACTCAATCGCGGCGACAGCTGGCTGACGTACGACCTCACGAAGCTCGCGCCAGGCGGGAAAATTGACGAGGGCGTTCTGGAGGAACTCGAGACGCTTCTCGTGATGGCCGACGTCGGCGTGGAAACGACCGAACGCATTATCAACGACCTGGAGCGGCGGCTGGCTCGAAAGGAGCTGAAGGATGTCGATGCGCTGATGCAGGGACTTCGGGAGGCACTGCTCGGCATTCTCGAGCCCGTACAGATACCGCTGACGGTCGATACCGCGCATGCGCCGTGGGTAATCCTCATGGTCGGCGTGAACGGTGCAGGCAAGACGACGACGATCGGCAAACTCGCCAGACGGTTTCAGGAGCAGGGACTGAGCGTGATGCTGGCGGCGGGCGATACGTTTCGCGCTGCTGCGGTCGAGCAGCTGGAGGCCTGGGGCGAACGCCACGGCGTCCCGGTGGTTGCGCAACAGGCCGGCGCGGATCCGGCGGCGGTCATTTACGATGCCTATGAAGCTGCACGAGCCCGCGATATCGATGTCCTGCTCGCCGACACGGCGGGGCGCTTGCAGAATCAGCAGGGACTGATGGAAGAACTCGCCAAGATCAAGCGCGTAGTTTCCCGGCAGGACGGGAATGCACCGCACGAAATCATGCTCGTGCTCGATGCCAGCCAGGGTCAAAATGCGCTGGTCCAGGCCGAAAAGTTTCACGAGGCTCTCGAACTGACCGGAATTACCGTAACCAAGCTCGACGGCACTGCGAAAGGCGGAATCCTCTTGGCGATTGCAGGGCGTCTCGGATTGCCGGTCCGTTTCATCGGCATCGGTGAATCTCCGGAAGACATGCAGCCGTTCGTCGCGCAGGAATTCGTCGATGCGCTGCTGAGCAACCCGGATTCGGCCAAATGATTCAGATCGACAACGTAACGAAGCGGTTTCCTGGCGGCCAGGAAGCCCTGGCCGGCCTGACCTTTGCCGTGGAGCGCGGCGAGATGGTGTTCGTCACCGGGCATTCCGGGGCGGGGAAGAGCACGTTGCTGAAGCTCATTGCGCTGATAGAACGACCAACCAGCGGACAGGTCATCGTCGATGGCCAGAATACGCGCCGCGTCAGGCGTCGCAAGATACCCGCTTATCGACGTCAGATCGGCATGGTCTTTCAGGATCACAAACTGCTGTACGACAGGCCCGTTTTTGACAACGTTGCGTTGCCCCTGATCATTGCCGGGGTCGGTCATCGCGAAACGGGCCGGCGCGTGAGAGCGGCACTCGACCAGGTCGGCCTCCTGCACAAGGAACGTCAGAATCCGGAGACGCTGTCCGCCGGGGAGCAGCAGCGAGTCGGAATTGCCCGTGCAATCGTTACGCGGCCGAAACTTCTGATCGCTGACGAGCCCACCGGAAACCTGGATCCGGACTTGTCACTCGAGGTCATGCGCATTTTCCGTCGCTTCAACGAGGTCGGCGTCACGGTACTTATCGCAAGCCACGACATAGCCCTGATCGATCGCCTCGGCTGCCGCCGTATCGATCTCGACAAGGGACGGCTGCGGCTACCCGTCGAGGACGAACAGGCCTTTTTGATCGATTCCGACGCGGAGCACGGCCGGTGGCAATGACGCGTCACTCGGATGCCGTAGCGCCCGTTCGATCCTCCGGCCCGCTCTTCACCTGGCTTTCACGACACGCGAACCTGTCGGTAGGGACCCTCGGCCGCCTGTGCAAGCAGCCGTTTGCAAGCCTCATGATCGTTTTGGTTATCGCGATCACACTCGCGATACCGGCAGCATTGAATCTCGTCGTCAAGAACGCGCAGGCAATCAGCTCCGGCTGGGACAATGCACTGGACTTCTCCGTGTATCTGAAGTCGGCCCTGTCTGCCGCGGATGCCGAAAATCTCCGCACAATCATCGAGCAACGTGCGGATGTCGACACGGTGCGGCTCATCACGGCCGACGAGGCCCTGCGTGAATTCAAGTCGCGCTCCGGCTTCGGGGAGGCGCTGGAACACTTGAGCGAGAATCCTCTGCCGCACGCGCTGGTCGTGCGGCCGAGTCCGGTTAACACCGAGAAATCCCTAATTCTTCTGCAGGAAGAGATCGCCACTCTTCCGGAGGCCGAGCTCGTTCAGGTGGATACGGAATGGGTGCGACGTTTTCACGCGATTCTGGATATTCTGAAACGAGTCATAGCGATTGGAACGGCATTGCTCGCGGCCGCCATCATCGTGATCATCGGCAACACGATACGACTCGAAATTCAGAATCGCCGGGAAGAAATCGAGGTCACCAAACTGATCGGTGCAAGCAACGCATTCGTCAGGCGACCGTTTCTCTGGTCCGGCTTCTGGTACGGCGTGCTCGGCGACCTGCTGGCGCTGGGTCTCGTCTATTACGGCCTGTACCTGCTCCGCGAACCCGCGGCCAAGCTTGCCGGACTGTATAACAGCCAGGTAACGATGTTGTCGCTAAACCTCGAGGAGTGCGTCGTGATCGTTGCCACCGCTGTCGGCCTGGGCCTCGTCGGATCGTGGTTCGCCGCGGCCAGACACATGCGACGCATCGAGCCCCGCTAGTACTGTCGGCAGCGCGTGTGCGCCCGGGCGCAAAACCTTATCGGCAGCAGGCGGTCACGTCACTGTCCAGGAACTCTGGCTGCAGCTCGCACGTTCCGGAATTCGATCAACACAATGATTGATCAGGAGAACGGAAAACGAACGGCGTTCGAATCGCATAACAGGGAAGCCGTCGGCGCGGAAGGGCGCGAAGTGCTCGAGAAGGCCGAGAACAACTTCGGATTCATACCGAACCTGATCGGCAACGTGATCGAATCACCGCAAAACGCGAAGGAATACCTGGCGCTCAGCACGGTCTTCCGGGAAACCACCTTCACGGATGTCGAGCGCAATCTGGTATTCCTCGCTGTGAGTCGCGAACGAATGTGAACACTGCGTGTTCACGCATTCCCTGATCGCAAGAATGCGTGACGTGCCGGAGGACGTCATCGAGGCGGTCCGCGTCGCGGAAGCGCTTAGGATGCGAAACTCGAAGCGCTGCGCCGCTTCAGGACACAGGTCATCGAAATGCGCGGGGGTTGCGGGCCCGACATCGATGCCTTCCTCGAGGCCGGCCACACCGGGGAAAACGTATTCGAGGTCGTGCTCGGCATCGCGATGATGACGATCAGCAACTGCATGAACCACATTTCCGGGACGGAGCTGGACGAGCAGTTCGCGGGCTACACGTGGCTCAAAAAAGCCTCCCCACGCGGCCCGATCGGCTGGACGTAAGCTGCGTCACCGGGCCGACCAGCTATTACTAACCTATGGTTTTTAAAACAATTTTGTACTGGACCGCAGCGGAACTCGGGGCCTTGTTAGCACTCTAACTATGCGAGTGCTAAAATACGTGCCGATTGCTAGGGAGGCTCTGTATGACGACTGCTGTTGCG